>JAAWBG010000027.1 GCA_022792535.1 Lachnospiraceae bacterium | reverse complement strand
TGAGGAAATGCTTAACGAGGAAACGCTCAAAAGTCTTGTAGACGCTCTCGAACAGCTCTCACAGCGGGAGCGCGATATTATTATCCTGCACTATTATAGCGGGAAAACATTGAAAAGTATCGCAGAAATAATGGATCTTTCATACAGCTATGTAAAGCTGTTGCATACAAAGGCACTGAAAGTTCTGCGCGAAATAATAAATGAAGGGAAATGATTTTGCAGTACAAACCTGATGCTGGCGGAAATTTTTTACAAAGAAAACTGATTTAATGGGGTATCGCGTGGGTTTTATACCTGTAAAGCCATAAGATTTCGTTATATAGGCGTTCCAACCTCAATCAGATTCCCGTCTGGATCATAGAAGCGAATCACCTTCTGGCCCCAGCTGTGGGTCATCAATCGATTAACGTATTCAATGGGCTGGCTGTAAGCTTCCAGTTTATCTGCAAATGCTTCAATCTCTCGTTCCTCAAAATACAGTTCGGCAGCGTTATTTTGAGGAATGATATCCCGCCCAAGAAAGTTTTTCCATATTTTAGCGTCTTGCAGCACAAGACCTTCTGTCATAATAACATTTCCATCCTGATCTAAGATCACTTCTAAACCAAAAAGATCTCTGTAAAAAGCGATCGATCTCTCGATATCATTTACAACCATAAGAACATTCTTTAATTTCATTTTAGAACTCCTTTTGTTTTCTATTTTTTATATAGCACCAAAGGTGCTTTTGACATCCTGTCTATAAGTATATCTTTGAAAAACTTTTTTTGCAATAAAATCAGCAGGTTTTTGCAGGATATATGGAATATTGTAAAAATATAGAAACTCCAATATCACTGTATTGAGGAATATAGAAAATTGTGGTAATATGAAGAAACAGTAGAAATATAGATCAGGACGGAAGATAAAATGAATAATTTACGAAAATTAGCGGGAATTTCGATTTTTTTTATACTTATTTTTATGGTGATCGCACTGCTTCAATTTCAGCAGCAGGAAGAAGAGCAGTCTATGCTGCCAGATCAGATTGAATATAATTTCAATGAAGACTGGGAGATGGCTTCTCTGGAAAGTAACGAAGTATCCTGGCAGGATCTGAAAGATCAGGAGAAGGTGGATAAGTGGTGCAAAGATGTGTTTGAAGAAGAATGTCAGGAGGTAGATCTGCCTTATGCAGGAGATGCAGCCAAAGCTGGCGGTACTTTTATTTTTCGAAATACGATTCCTGTTGAATATGCAGGTCTTACGCTGAATTTCTCTTCCACAGCTGCCAGGGTTCAGATCATCTTAGATGGAACAATACTGTATCAATACGGTATGGAGGAAAATAAAGGCTCCAAAGAATTAGCTGGAAAAAGTGATCATTTTGTGGATATTCCCAAAGTATTTCAGGAGGGGAACCTGTGGATTGTATTGATTTCCCCTGATCCAGATGCAGTGCCTGTTCTCAATAATTTTAAAGTCGAGTCACGAGATGTGGTAGTGATCGGACTGGTAGGAAACAACATTGCCGATATTGGGTGCTGTCTGTTGATTATGCTTGTGGCAATTATTATGTTTGTGCTTGCGCTGATACGCAGATATACTGGCCAGCCTGCCAGAGGCGAACTTTTTTTGGGATTAACCGGAATGTCCGCAGGATTTTACTGCTTTATCGGAACAGATACCTTGAGTATCTTTTACGATGTACAGGAAGCCTATGAGATGCAGGAATATTTAGTATTATTGATTCCTTTGTTTTTGACTTTATATTTTGATCGAAATCTGCGTACAATTTATCCCCGCCGCTTTTCTGTGTTATTGTGCGGCGTAATTCTCAATGCGGCTTTACAGATCCTTTTGCAGCTGCTGCAGTTAAAAAATTTAGAGGATATGCTTAATATATCTGCAGCAATAGTAGGCGCTGTGTGTGTCATAGCGATCGTAAGTCTGATTCAGTTTGATTATAGAAATAAAAGTTACCAGACATGGCTTTCCATTTTGTCTGTGATTGTACTGCTGTCAGGTGGAATTGCGAATGTAATCATGAACACCTTTTTTGAAAATGTCCGGGGAAATACAGCGGGCCAGTATAGTATGACGTTGTTCTGTATTATGATGGCTGTTATGCATGTTCTGCAGCTTTCGAAAGAATACCGGGCAAGAGCAGAAGAAAGTGCAAAACTTTTAGAAGAGAAAGTAAAGGTAACAGAACAGCAGAATACCCAGTTAATTCAGGCAAAAAAGGATGCAGACGCAGCGCGTCAGGAAGCTCTGGCCGCCAACGAAGCAAAAGGGAAATTTTTGGCGCGTATGTCTCATGAGATACGCACGCCTATCAACGCTGTACTCGGCATGGATGAAATGATTCTGCGGGAATCCAGAGAACAAAACATAAAAGATTATGCCATGGATATCTATATGGCAGGGCAGACACTATTGTCCCTGATCAATGATATCTTGGATTTTTCCAAAATTGATTCTGGCAAAATGGAAATCGTACCAGTAGAATATGATGTCAGCAGTCTAATACATGACTTGGCCAATATGGCTGCACAGCGGGCTAAGGCAAAGGAGATTAAGCTTCAGGTGGAAGCGGAACATACGATTCCCTCTCGTTTGTATGGAGATGATGTGCGCATTCGTCAGGTTTTGACAAATATTCTTACCAATGCAGTAAAATATACCCATGAAGGGACGGTATGGTTTCGGATTCAAGGCCGCAGGGAAGAAAAAAAGGCGGTGCTTAGATTTGAGGTGGAGGATACAGGAATTGGAATCAAGGAAGAAGATCTACCCAAACTTTCGGCAGAATTTGAGCGGATTGAAGAAGACAGAAACCGCAATATTGAAGGAACTGGGCTTGGTATAAATATCACAATCCAGCTTCTGGAATTGCTGGGCAGTAAACTCCAGGTGGAAAGTGTGTATGGAAAAGGTTCAAAGTTTTATTTTGAACTGGAACAGGAGATCATGGATGATACGCCCATTGGAGATTTTGAGTCCAGAGTTCATCAGCTTGCAGAAAATTATAGTTATAATACTAGATTTTGCGCGCCAGACGCAGCTGTACTGGTGGTAGATGACAATGCAGTCAACCGTAAAGTATTTCGAAATCTCCTGAAAGAGACGCAGATACAGGTGGCAGAGGCGGCAGGAGGCCTGGAATGTTTAGAGTGCGTGCAGAACAATCACTATGACTTAATTTTTCTGGATCACATGATGCCGGAAATGGATGGGCTGGAAACTTTTCATCATATAAAGGAGTTTGATGATTTCCCATGTCAGAATACACCTATTATTGTATTGACCGCTAATGCAGTATCTGGGGCAAGAGAGCGATATTTAGCAGAGGGATTTGACGATTTCCTCTCAAAACCAATCGTTCCGGAGAAACTGGAAAATATGATCCGGGAATTGCTGCCAAAACAGCTGCTGCAGGAAGTTTCCCTGGATAAGGAAACGAAAGAATTGTCGAAAGACAGTGAAATCAGACCAGAAAATATGTTGGAAGAACTGCCGCAAGTGGATGGACTGGACTGGCAGTATGCCTGGATGCATTTGCCAGATATGGAATTATTAGAATATACGGTAAAAGAGTTTTATGCACAGATTGATTCTGCAGCGGAACATTTAGAAGAAGCATATGAACAGATTGCAGAACCAGAATGGTTAGAACAGTATCGAATTCAAGTACATGCCATGAAAAGCTTAGCAGCCACCGTGGGAATTTTGCCTTTGTCCGGCCTGGCAAAACTATTGGAATATGCGGCGAAAGATGGTAAAATAAATGTGATCTTATCTGTAACAGATGCATTTTTAGAAGAGTGGCGCAGTTATCAGCAGAAATTACAAGGTGTTTTTGGTATTGGAACCGAAGAAAAAAAGAAAGTGACAGATCCCTCCGTGATACAAGCTCTCGTAGAAATGGTGCGGATCAGTATGCAGCAGATGGATATTGACCAGGCAGATCAATGGATGAAACAATTACAGGAATATGAATATTCCGATGAAATGAAACAGAATATCAAAAGGTTAGCAGAGGCAGTAACAAACCTGGATGCAGAAGAGGCAGACCAGATCGGAGATTTACTGATTGACCAGATGAAAAGATAAGTCAGTGATTGGAGGAAAATGGAAGTGAAAAAGATTTTGCTGATAGGAAAACTCAATAGTGTGGTGAAAGAGACAAATACGTTTTTGTCACAGTTCTTTCATGTACAGCTTTGTTCAGAAAATGCCGAGGTTTTAGGGGGCATGTTGAAAATCGTAAATCCTGATTTAGTTTTGATCAGTTTAATCGGCGCGTATGGTATTGACACATCTATGTTTTTTCTGCTGAGTGACCAGTATCCTCAAACCCCTGTTTTAACCATTGGAACGAAAGAAGAAAGCAGTACCTTTTTTAAATATTATGAGGAAAGTCAGTTTGAAAATCTGATCCGTCCAGTGGAAAATACCGTGATTATGAACGCTGTGTGCAGAAGACTTGGATTGAAAAAAGAGGAAGTAGAGAGGGAGGCGGCAGCGGAACGAGGAGGGACCCAGGGAAAAAAGAGGATTCTGGTGGTAGATGACAATGGGACAGCTCTTCGAACCATGAAGGCAATGCTGGAGGACAGCTATGAGGTTACCTTGGCAATCTCCGGCGCCCAGGCAATGACTTCCATTGGAAAAAAACGTCCAGATCTGATCCTTTTGGATTATGAAATGCCTATCTGTGATGGAAAAATGACATTGGAAATGATACGTGCCGATGAGGATATGAAGGATATCCCGGTGGTCTTTTTAACTGCTGTAAATAATCGGGCCAATATTGAGGCAGTGCTAAAGTTAAAACCAGCTGGATATTTTCTAAAACCGGCGGTAAAAGATCAGCTTCTTGCTGAGATTGAGAAGATTTTAAGTTCTACGGATTCATAAAATAATTTCTATTTTTGCAGTTCCCAGAGGGCTAAAATCCGCAGGAACTCGAAGCTAGATAATAGTTGACAAATATTGACAACAGCTAATATAATATTTTAGTAAGAATTAATAAAGTGTTGATCTGAATTCTTATATTTCAGTTATGTAAGCGGGAGGTAACAATGAAATGAAAAGTATTCGAACAAAAATCAACTTATGCCTTATCCTGACTGTTCTGGTTGGTTTGGTCGCATCCGGATCTTCAAGTATTGGATTAAACTACAATAATACTATGTCTACGGTAGAGCAGATGATGGGACAGACAGCAGTCCTTGCAGCGGGACGTGTACAGCAGGAACTTGAGGTGTATAAAAATGTTGTCATGGAGGTTGGGTGTATGCCCCAGCTTGCCGATCCGGAAGTGTCAATCGAAGAAAAACAGACCATTATTGACGAGCGCGTTTCCATGCATGGCTTCCAGAGAGGAAATATTGTGGGGGCGGATGGTATTAGTATTTTCGATGGAAATGATTACTCAGATCGTGAATATGTACGTCAGGCCATGGAGGGAAATATTTTTGTATCGGAGCCTCTGATCAGTAAAGTCACGGGAGAATTGTCCATTATGGTAGCAGCGCCTTTGTATGCGGAGGGAAACTCTGAAAAAGAAATTGTGGGCGTTGTATATTTTGTTCCCCGTGAGACTTTTTTAAACGATATTGTATCGGCTATTCAGATTGGTGAAAACAGCAGAGCTTACATGATTAATAAGTCTGGTGATACAATTGCCGATATTACCCTTGATACAATTACAGTTCAAAATATTGAAACCGAGGCGAAAAAGGATCCAGCGCTGAAAGAACTGGCAGCGATTCATGCTGAAATGTGTCAGGGAAAAAATGGTTTCGGAAGCTATACAAAGGGAAAAGATAAAATGTTTGCGGCCTATGCTCCTGTGCCGAATACGGATGGATGGAGCATCGCGGTAACTGCACCCCAGATCAACTATCTGAAATCCACACGGGATGCAATGGTGATCAACATTGCAGTAATTTTGGTTTCCATATTGCTTTCTGTGATTGTAGCCTTAGCTCTGGCCCGCAATATCGGCAGACCGATGAAGGCTTGTGTAAATCGAATGAAGCTGCTGGTAGAGGGGGATTTGGAAACGCCCATGCCCCATGTTGCCAATAAGGATGAAACTGGTGTTCTGGTTCAGTCCACAGAAGCTCTGGTAGAAGGGTTGCGCACGGTTATTAGCGATATCAGCTATCTGCTCAATGAGATGGCAAATCAGAACCTGGATGTTCACACAGAACATGAAGAAGTATATGTGGGAAGTTTTCACGATATTTTACTTTCCATGCGCAACATGCGGGTTGAACTGAGCAATGCTATGCGTCAGGTGAATCGTTCGGCGGAGGAAGTGGCCAACGCCAGCAGTCAATTATCCTCAAGCGCCCAGACCCTTAGCCAGGGTACCACAGAACAGGCCAGCTCAGTACAGGAACTGGCAGCCCGGATTAGTCTTATTTCGGAAGAAGTAAAAGAGACGGCAAACGGAGCATTAGACGTAAGAAGTCAGACACATCAGACTGGAAAAGAAGTTCTCCTGTGCAACCAGAAGATGCAGAATTTGGTAGAAGCTATGGATAAAATTCAGACCAGTTCTGAGGAGATTGAAAAGATTCTGAAGACAATAGACGATATTGCATTCCAGACAAATATACTGGCATTGAATGCGGCAGTGGAGGCAGCCAGAGCCGGCAGCGCCGGAAAAGGATTTGCAGTTGTTGCAGAGGAAGTCCGCAATTTGGCCGGTAAATCTGCACAGGCGGCGCAAAATACATCGAACTTAATTGCAAATTCTACGGACGCAGTACATATTGGTACAGAAATCTCCCAAAATACAGCAGATGTTCTGTTGGGCGTTGTAAACAGTATTCAGTCTGTGGCGGATTCCATGGATCATATTGCGATCGTATCCAATGAACAGTCTGAGTCAGTGGAACAGGTTTCTGAAGGGATTAATCAGATTTCGGCTGTTGTACAGAGCAACAGCGCTACTGCCGAAGAAGGTGCCGCTGCAAGTGAACAGCTTTCTGCCGAGGCTGTCTGCCTGAAAAAATTGGTGGATCAGTTTACACTTTCTTCTGAATGACTATAATAATATAAAAATAGAATGAGGTTGAACAATTGAAAAAACGAATTCTTTCCGTTATTTTAGCATTATGTTTCTCTATTTCTTCTCAGTCAATGGTATATGCCTGGCAGGAAGAATCTTTCCAGCAGGAGAACCCTCTTATGGAAGAGGATGCCAGATTGACTGCCCGCAGCAGCGGGTCTTTGGCGCCGGCAGAAGTTTATGAAGCAATGATTGCTCTAAAGGATCAGGATGCTTATAAAGAAGGGACGACTTGGACGAATAATGAACCTTATTCCGGCTCAAATGGATACTATTGGAAAGGTGGAAATATTGATGGGAAGAGAATCCATGCTGTGGGATGCGTGGCATTTGCTTTTATACTAAGCGATGCAGCATTTGGCAGTCTGCCTGCCAGAATGTACGCATCAGGCGGATTTTCCTTTGAAAATATAAAGGTTGGGGATATTCTGCGGTTAAATAATGACGCCCATACTGTAATTGTGCTGGATGTAATTGATGCAGGCGTGGTTGTGGCAGAAGGCAACATAAGTACTGGAGACCACAAAGGCAAAGTCCATTGGGGACGAACAATATCCAGAGAAGAAGTAATGCGCAATACCAGCCATTACATCACCCGTTATCCAGAAGGCTACGTTCCACCCAATGATCCCAGTGCCAATACGATTATTGGAACTGGAAATTTTGGTGAAGGATTTACCTGGAGTCTGACTAAGGCAGGTACGGTAACGATCTCTGGCAGAGGAGCAATGCCGGATTTTGACAGTGCTGAGCAGCAGCCTTGGGTCAAACACAGCAGCCAGATTCGTAAAGTTATTATTCAAAATGGTATTACCAGCATCGGCTCCTGTGCTTTTTGGAACTGCGGGGTTCTTAGCGTAGAGATTCCCGTCGGCGTGACAACAATTGGAAACAGTGCGTTCCGCCAATCTTCCATTATTTCTGTGACGCTCCCCTCTAGTGTGAAAACCATCGGCGACAGTGCTTTTCGCCAATGTCAGAACCTTAGTTCAGTGTCTATTTCCGAAGGTGTGGAGACCATCGGCCAAAATGCTTTTTCTGCATGTATGAGCCTTACTTCTATCGCTTTACCTGCCAGTGTCAGAGAGGTTGGTTCCGCAGCATTTTTTCAATGCCAGGAAATGACAAGCGCAGTTTTTGCTCCTGGCAGCGGGCAGGTAAAACTAGGCGACAATCTATTTACACAATGTTATGATCTGACCAATGTAACGCTGCCCCGAAACATTGACCGCATTGGAGACGGCATGTTTCAGAATTGTATCTGTCTTGCAGGAGTGGAGATTCCAAAAGGTGCAGAGAGCATCGGATTCCAGGCATTTGCTTCCTGTTCCCGTTTGACTACAGTTATCATTCCAGACAGCGTAAGGACAATAGGATCAGCTGCTTTTTCAGCCTGTCCTCTAAAAGATATATATTTTACCGGCACGGAAGCCCAGTGGAAGAACATAAATAAAATGGGCGATACAGGAACAGCAGTGTCAAAGGCGGCGATACATTACAATTATGTTCCCCCTTCCCCTCCAGATCCTGATACTGGCGATGATAGTAATGATAACAGCAGTGGTGATCATCCGGGGAATAATGACAATTCAGAGAGCAGGGTTGATCTTTCCAAAGGGACCGTCACATTGGCAAAAACAAGCTATCCTTATGATGGAAAGCCTAAAACTCCATCTGTAACCGTGAAACTGGATGGTAAAACATTAGTATTAAATACAGACTACACTGTTTCGTATAGTAATAATATTAAAGTGGGAACAGCTAAGGCAATTGTTACAGGCAAAGGAAAGTATACTGGCAGTAAGACGGTTCAATTTACTATCACAAAGGCGGCAGATCAGAATCCAGCAGAGTCGATTACCTGTAAGAAAACTGTGTATAAAGTTGCATATGGCACAAAGCCATTTAAAATCAATGCATCTTCTAAGAGCAAGATGACCTTTACAAGTTCTAAGCCTAAAATTGCCTCTGTAGATAAGAAGACTGGAAAGGTAACAATCAGAAATACTGGAGTTGCCACCATAACCATCAAGGCAGGAAAAGCTTCCAAGAAGGTGACAGTTAAAGTAAGCCCGAAAAAACAGTCTGTAAAATCAATAAAAGCAGGAAAGGGCAGAAAACTGACTGTGAAATGGGCCAAAGATAAAATGGCGTCAAAGTATCAGGTTCAGGTAAGTACGGATAAGAAATTTAAGAAAAGCGTAAAATCTAAGAGTTTATCAAAAACTTCTTACACCTTCACAAAATTAAAGAAGGGCAAGAAATATTATGTAAGAGTGCGCAGTTATAAGAAGTATGGCAAAGAAACCTTATACGGCACATGGAGCAAAGTAAAATTAAGCGGCAAAGTTAAGAAATAATGATATACTTTTTTACAAAAACAGCAGCCAGAAATCCCACAGGGAACAGGCTGCTGTTTTTTATGAAAAAATTCTGTTCTCTTGATATTCCTAAGACAAACTTGCGGATCTAATATTCACATAGAAAGTACTACTATGGTACAATCACTGCCTCATATATTAGAAATCAGGGAGGTGTCTGCTGCATGAAACAAAAGGAATTCGTCTATGTGGGAGAGTTAGTCCCAGAGTTGAAAGAGAAAGATTATCCAGCTTTTTTTATGAATATGCAAAAAGCTATTCTGATATCTTTGGAAAAACGGAACTTACTGACGCCGTCTCAAAAAAATGAATGTTTGCTCATTTTAGAAAAACAATACAGTTTTCAGCAGGAAAATAATGCTAAGTAGAGTGATTTTGTATTTTATGTCGTAAGGAGTACCGCGATGGATCGATACGAACGCTTAAACCAAGAGCGAAAAATGACGGAAAAGAAAAAGCGTGTGGCGGCGTATTGCCGTGTATCAACCGACAAGGAGGATCAGGCAAATTCTTTTGAAAGCCAGTGCAGGTTTTTCAAGCAGTATATTGAGCGCACGCCCAATTGGGAGCTTTGCGAAATATTTGCAGATGAAGGAATCTCTGGAACAAACACAAAAAAACGGAAAGAATTTAACCGCATGATTGCCTGTGCTCAAAATGGAGATTTTGACTTAATTATCACAAAAGAGATTTCTCGTTTTGCCAGAAATACCTTGGACAGTATCTATTACACCCGTGATTTGAAACGTCACGGTGTGGGCGTTTTATTTTTAAATGACAATATCAATACTTTAGATGGAGATGCGGAGCTTCGTCTTGCCATTATGTCTTCGATTGCCCAGGAAGAAAGCCGTAAAACTTCTGAACGTGTCAAGTGGGGACAGAAACGCAGGATGGAGCAGGGTGTTGTATTTGGACGGAGTATGCTTGGCTATGATGTGAAAAATGGCAGTATGTATGTTAACAAAGAAGGGGCAGAAATTGTCCGTCTTATCTTTCATAAATTTGTCCATGAAAGGAAAGGCACCCACACCATTGCCCGTGAGCTTCAGGAGGCGGGAATACAGCCTATGCGGCAGGCAAAAAAATGGCAGAATACGGTGATCCTTCGTATTCTCCGCAATGAGAAATACTGCGGTGATTTGGTGCAGAAAAAAACGTATACGCCTGATTTTCTTTCTCATGAGAAAAAATACAATCGGGGACAGGAAGAATTTATCATTATCAGAGACCATCATGAACCAATTATATCCCGTGAAATGTTCGAAGAAGCAAACCGTATTTTAGATGAACGTTCCCTGTCTCAGGAGGGAAAAGCAAAGTACAGCAGACGTTATCTCTTTTCCGGTAAAATCAAATGCGGATGCTGCGGTTCCAGCTATGTGGCAAGGTGTCGGACGCGAAAAGATGGAAGTCAGTATAAAGCATGGCGCTGTAATGAGGCGGTGAAATATGGCAGTCTTCATATGGACAAAGCAGGAAATAAAGTTGGATGTATGGGGATTACCCTGCGAAATGAAGAACTTGTTTCTATGATATATCTTGTTACAAAAAGTTTAAAATACAATAAGAAGAACATAAGAAATCATCTGCTTGGCATAATCAGAACTGCAGTTACAGGAGATCATGCAGGCACAGATTTCAGCAAAATTGCAGAGGCAGTTGAGGAACTTATGGAAGGGGTGGAATATGAAGACGAGTTCTACAAAGAGATTCTGGAGAAAATAGTGGTAAAGGATAAAAATAATATAGATGTGTACTTAAAATGGCTCCCCTTTTCCTGGAATTACCAGAATGTGAACATTTCAGAGGATTCTGTACCGATATCGGTCAACAGCCCTGCAACTTCCCGGTAAGGCATGGTATAACGCTGGGACAAATAGCGCATGGAAGCGGAGAGCTCACCGTCGGGGCCGCCGAATTGACTGATGATCACCTGGGCGATCTGGGGGTTGGTCTGAGTAATATTGACTGGATATTGTAATCGTTTTTCATAATTCCACATTAACAGTTTCCTCCTTCCCAAGGCATTGGCTGCATTGCCCACAGCCATTTTTGATCTGGCGCTGCCGTGTCAATGGTAAGGGGGCCATAGCAATTTTCATATTCTTTTAAAGCGCTTGTGCGAATCTCACGAAAATGATTAAAGTAGGCAATCGCTTCCTGATCCATAGGGTGGGTATCAAGATACAGTGTAATATCGTTCACTGCGAAACTCACCATATTGATCCATTGAAATAATTTCATCTGTTCAATCTGATTTCCTTTCATTTCGGGCAGCCTCCTTTCCCACAAAAGGGTTTGCTTAATTCCGGAAAGATCGTACCGCATTCTAATGCTTTATCAGGCTCAAAGGTTTCATGGAAAAACTGCCATGGAACATAGGCCATTGCAATAGGCATACCGGCCAAGAGATCTAATTTATCGAAATATTCTTTCGGCATGGAAGGACATGCGGGTTTTGGCATAACGGGATGCTTTGGCATATCTGCACATGGTTTGGGCATTGTCTGACAGGGCGGTACATTTGCTGGGCATGGCCTTGGCGTTCCCTGACAGGGCGGCATACTTGCCGGACATGGTTTTGGTGACATCTGTCGTTGAGACGGACATGGTTTCTGGGGCATCTGACGCTTTGGCATACCTCCAGAACAAGGTCTGCCTGGCATTTGGCACTGAGGCATATTCTGGCTGCAGCCGCAATCAGATGATGTATGATAATTTGCCATAATGGTAATCCTTTCTTTACTAAAATTTTGCTTTTTAATACAATATGAAAAAGAGGAGAAATGGTGCGGTTGGGAAATAAATTTCAGACATAAAAGCCAGGATACAGCATATATAGATATGCAGATTTTGTTAAAATAAGACTTTTTTCAATTGAGTAAATCTCTCAGTCATGATAAAATAATATGAAGTATTTTACGTGTCAGAATCTGTTTTGTTACAGATAACAATAGAAACAGAAAGCAGCAGAGAAGGACTGGGAGTATCCGTATGAATTACTATCTAGCCCCCTTAGAAGGGATCACCACTTATATTTATCGAAACGCATATCACAGTGTTTTTCATCCGATGGAAAAATATTTTACGCCTTTTATTGTTCCTAGAATGAAAAAGGGCATGAACAGCCGGGAGATCAATGATATTTTGCCGGAACATAATCAAGGACTATTTGTAGTACCGCAGTTACTGACCAATCAGGCAGAGGATTTTATCAAAGTGGCAGAAACTTTGGCGGCCTATGGCTATCAGGAGATCAATCTGAATCTAGGCTGTCCTTCCGGTACTGTGGTTGCAAAGGGAAAAGGCGCAGGTTTTCTGGCGCATCCTAGAGAACTAGAACGATTTTTGGAAAAGATCTTTTCAGTTCTTACGATGGATATTTCTATAAAGACCAGAATTGGAATGGAGGACCCGGAAGAGTTTGAACCCTTGTTAGAGATCTTCAATCAATATCCCTTAAAGGAACTGATCATCCACCCAAGAGTCCGGGAAGATTATTATAGACGTTCCCCAAACTTTTCTGTGTTTGAAAAAGCCATGAAAAAAAGCGCGCACCCTCTTTGCTATAACGGAAATGTTTTTACAAAGGGAGATTACCAGAATTTACTGGAAAAGTTTCCAGCGCTGCCGGCGGTGATGTTAGGAAGAGGCATTATTGCCAATCCTAGTCTGCGTCAATCTCTAGAAGGCGAAGAGCCGAAAAAGAAAAAGGAACAGTTTCAAAGATTCCATACAGAGCTGTATCAGGGCTATCAGAAGATTCTTTCCGGTGACCGCAACGTATTGTTTAAGATGAAAGAACTTTGGTCTTATCTGGCTCAGTCTTTTACTGATTATGAACCATATGCAAAGAAAATCAGAAAGACAGGAACACTTTCTGATTATGAAACAATAGTAAAAGCCTTATTCCGGGAACAGGAGGTTGTCAGCAATGGAAGATTTTCGTTTTAAAGTGAATTTAGGGGGAATGATTGAGATATTGTCAGATCATCTTTACAGCAGTCCAGACGTTTATATTCGGGAATTGCTGCAAAATGCAGTGGACGCCATTACTGGAAGAAAGAAATTGCAGAGTGACAGCCCTCAGGGAGCCATCACTTTGGAGATAGAAGAAGGCAGACGTCTGATTTTTACGGACAATGGACAAGGACTTACAGAAGAAGAAATTCATCAATTTCTGGCCATTATTGGGGAATCTTCCAAGCGGGAGCTTACAGACCGGAATCTGCGTACCGATTATATTGGAAGGTTTGGGATCGGCCTGCTTTCTTGTTTTATGGTATCTGATGAGATTCGTATGATCACAAAATCCTGTCGGAGCAAAGAGGCTCCAGTACTGGAGTGGAGGGGGAAACCAGACGGAACTTATACGATAGAAACTTTGCCGCACACAGAAGAAAAGGGGCAAGAAGAGGAGACAGAATGGCTCGCGTCTCCAGGCACAAAAGTAATCCTGCGGGCAAAACCGGAGATGGATGAGTATTTTACCAGAGAGACGATTGAGCATCTTCTTACTTATTATGGCCTGCTCCTGCCCTTCCCAATCACGATTCAGCAGCAGGGCAGACAGCAGCAGATCAACCCTGCTTACCTGCCTTGGGAAGGACGCAGGACAAATAAACAGGAATTGCTGTTGTTTGGTCAGATGATATTTGGAGAACAATTTTTAGACTGTGTCACCTTTCAGTCCGAGGAGGGAAACGTGTCTGGCGTTGCCTATATTTTGAATTATACGGTTCTGCCTTCTGCCAAATCCAATCATCGAATTTATCTGAAGCATATGCTGCTGACAGAAAAGGGAGATAATTTGATCCCTGACTGGGCGGTATTTACAAAGTGCATTGTACACACCACAGATCTGCGTCCCACTGCTTCCAGAGAAGGATTTTACGTGGATGGTATGTTGGAATCTGCCAGAGAGGCTATTGAAAATGCCTTGATGGAATACATTGACGCTCTGGCGGGGGAAGAACCAGAATTGTTTGGACGTTTTTTTCAAATTCATCATCTGACATTGATGTCTCTTGCGCTGTCCGATTCCAAACTTTTTGAAACGCTGATTGATTATTTTGAATTTGAGACCACCAGAGGGACGATGACAGGTTATGACCTCAGGGTCAGCAGCGAGCCTTTGGTCTATGCGCCTACAAGAGAGAAATACAAACAATTATCTCAATTGTTTTTTGCCCAGGATCGGCTTTTGATCAATGTTTCTTATGTACACGCATTAGATTTGTTGGAACAATTAGGAAAGGTATTTGATCGAAAGGTCAGTCCTGTGGAGGAATGGGAAGTAGAAGATTTGATGCAGGACCTTTCTCCTGAAGATCAGGATAAAGGATTTGATTTTCTGACAAAAGCAAACCGGATTCTGCAGAGCCACGACTGCCGGGCGGAACTGAAGGCTTTTTCACCGGCGCATCAGCCTACCTTTTACTTGATTGATGAGAACACGGTAATCAGCCGTCAGATCGCATCTTCAAGATCCCAGGCAGACGCCATGTTTTTCCACATGCTGGATGCATTTGCAGAAGATTTTTCCACAAGTACAGCGGCGACGCTTTACTTTAACTATCTCAATCCCATTGTGAAAAAGTTAGTGGAAATTGAGTCGGAAGATATGTTAAAAGTGTTTCTGGAGATTCTCTATGTACAGGCTTTGCAGATCGGCGGTTTTTCTCTTCATAACAATGAAATGAGCATGTTAAATCGAAATATTCTGCTTCTGATGGAAAGGGGGCTTACTGATGTCTGAAATAAAAAATACCCCCTCTTTCTCCTCTGATTATCATCCTGAAAGAATGATAGATGAGATAGAAGAAAATCTTTCTCATGGAAAAGCCAGAATGGAAGCTCTGCGCTATGGGATTCAGCAGGCGGACCAGCATAGAGATCTTCCTTATCAGATTTTTTTCCGTATCATGGCCTGCCGGGAGTCTACTTTTTATGGGGACAGTATGGACTGTCTGATTATTTTTCCAGAGCTCCTTGCCTTGGCAGATCAAGATCCGAAACTTCCCGGCAATCCTAATTATGCTTTTGCCTATGAGATAGAACATGTGATGTGGGTTTACAAATGGGTATTGACAGACTGTGTTGATTATTATCAAATTTCTATGGAAGACTGCCGGAATTTTTTTGAAGATTATAGGAAACGCTGCGTCAGCATGGGAATCAGTCTGAGAAATTATTATGGGTCTATGTACAGTTTTTACTGGCAGATCGACAAAGCAAAGGCAGAAGAATATTTTCATCAGTTCGAAAAAATGTCAAGAGACGGACATAGTGACTGTAAAGCCTGCGAACGGAATATGGAGATCCAATTTTATCTGGATCAGAATGATTTTCAAAAAGCCCAGGGGCTGTCCCATGAAATTGAAAATTTTTCCCTGATATGCGGAGGAGAAAGCAAGAGAAGCGCCTGGCTTCGGATGAAGGTGTCTTACATGCACTATTATATGAAACATAAGAATTATGAAAAAGCGGAGACTTTCTGCCGGCTTGTGGAACGCCATATGAATGGGGAAACAGAATATGAGTGCTGGGATGACTTTTTGGCCTGCTATGCCTATACCAATATGGGAAAGGCATTGAAATTATACAAAGAGCATTGGAAGGAATGGCTGAGACTTAGAAGTCCTCTGGAACAATTAGAGGCAGAAGAAAATATCTGTATCTTTTTCCGGGAATTAGGCAGAGTCCGGAAGGGGAAGACAGTAAAAATACATTATGATTCTTCATTTCCGCTGTATCGGGAAGATGGAACATATCGAATTAGAGAATTATTTGACTTTTACTATAGGCGGGTTTGGCAGACTGCCAAAAAATTTGACGCGCGCAATGGATCTGATTATTATAGGCAGGAACTGGAGGAGATTTTTCATGAGAATGTATGAGATCATCAATCGAAAAAAACAGGGAGAGATTCTGACTGATCAGGAGATTCAGTTTATGATCCAGGGGTATACCAGAGGAGAGATTCCAGATTACCAGATGTCGGCATTGATGATGGCCATCTGTTTTCAGGGAATGAATGAGGAAGAAACTTTGGCGTTCACGCTGGCTATGCGGGACAGTGGAAAGGTCTTGGATTTGTCTCAAATAGAAGGGATCAAGGTAGATAAGCACAGTACCGGCGGCGTTGGAGATAAGACCTCCCTGGTGCTGGCTCCTATGGTGGCTTCTTTGGGAATTCCAGTGGCTAAAATGTCCGGCCGGGGATTGGGCCACACAGGAGGAACTATTGATAAATTGGAATGTTTTCCAGGATTTTCCACAGAGCTGACTGAGAGCCAGTTTTATCAAAATGTCAATCAGATCAAACTGGCCATTATGGGACAGACTGCCGACCTTGCCCCTGCAGATAAAAAGCTCTATGCATTGCGGGATGTGACCGCTACCGTAGACCAGATTTCTCTGATTGCTTCTAGTATTATGAGTAAAAAACTGGCGGCGGGGGCAGACGCTATTGTACTGGATGTGAAAACGGGAAACGGCGCCTTTATGAAGCAGGAAGAAGACGCCTTTGCCCTTGCCAAGGAGATGGTTCGCATTGGCAAGAATGCTGGAAAGAAAATGACTGCGGTGGTTACCGACATGTCTCAGCCTCTTGGAAATGCGATAGGCAATTCTCTGGAGGTAAAAGAGGCAATTCTTTCCCTTAATGGTCTCGGCCCGGCAGATTTTATGGAAGTGGTCTATGCCCTAGGAAGAGAGATGGTTCTGGCGGCAGGAAAGGCAGAGACAGCAGAAGAGGCAGAATATTTATTAAAAGAGACCATTCAAAAGAAAACTGCATTGGATAAATTAGCAGAATTTGTGGAAGCACAGGGCGGAGACAAACAACTGGTATATCAACCAGAACTCCTGCCGACTGGGGCAGTCCAGTTACAAGTGATGAATACAGAGAAAGGCTTTGTCTCTGGCATCCAGGCAGAGGAGATTGGATTGGCCAGCCTGGATCTGGGAGGGGGACGTATGACAAAAGAAAGTTCCATTGACTTGTCAGTAGGCTTGCTCCTAAACAAGAAACGAGGGGACGCCGTAAATCCTGGAGACACTTTAGCGACGATTTACGCCAACGATATGGAAAAAGCCAAAAAAGCCTATGGAAGAGTGGTACGTGCCTATGAGATTCAGGAGGAAAAGACTGGTCCCGTACCTATGATAAAGGGAATCCTTCGTTAACCTTCTGGCATTTGACCCTCGCGGCATAAATCTTTTTTCTATGTCATATAGTACAATATGGGAAAAAGAAAACGAAACAAACTCAATCAGGTAAAAGAAAATGTAAAATCAAATCTTGTGGAATCCTTAGAACTGCCTATGGATATTATGTATGGGGCAGTGATTATCACCGCCACTGGACGAAATCATGTGCTGGTGGAGAATTATAAAGGGATTATTGAATATACCCAGGAGAAGATCCGTCTGCAGACAAAGACTTGTCAGGTAACGATTCAGGGAAAAAGGCTGCTGGTAGAATACTACACCAATGAAGAAATGAAAATTACCGGCTGTATTCAGGGAATTTTGTATGAATCGTAACTGTTCAACTGCTATGGACCGACATAAGGGGTAAAAAGTTTGTTAATTGATAAATTGAAATTTTTGCAGGGGTATGTTAAAATCAAACTTTCAGGGTATGCACCGGAGCGGTTTTTGAACCTGTGCAGTAACCATAATATTTTAATCTGGAACTTGGAATATGAGGAAGACAATTATGTTTTCTGCATCAGTGTCCGGGGATTAAAACGATTAAAACCAATTTTGCGAAAAACCAGGACAAAGTTTGTGATTTTAGAAAGAGTGGGACTTCCCTTTCTGATGAGCCGTTACCGGAAGCGGAAATTGTTTTTTGCAGGAATTTTTCTTTGTTGCGGTCTACTCTATACTATGTCGCTGTTTATCTGGAAAATTGAGATTCACGGGAACCTCCATGAAACAGACAGCAATATTATAAAATTTCTGGAAAAAAATCAGGTATATCATGGGCGGTTAAAAAGCAAAATAGATTGTGAGAAGATTGAAGAGGAACTTCGGGCAGGATATGGAGATATTATCTGGGCTTCCGCAAAACTAGAAGGAACCATGCTGATCATTGATATTCAGGAAAATCTTGCGGCAAATCAGCAGGCATCCAAGCAGGCTGAGGAAGATACCGGGCCCAGTGACCTGATCGCCGATAAAGACGCTGTCATTTATAGTATTCTCACTAGACAGGGAACCCCTTATGTGGAAAAAGGAAGCGAGGTTCACCCAGGGGATTTATTGGTAGAGGGAAAGAATCCAGTGCTCAACGACAGTGGAGAAGTCGCCTCCTATCAATATTGTGTTTCTGATGCAGATATTCTGGGAATCACTCAGTATATGTATGAAGATCAGTTTTCCATGGGATACGAAGATAAGGTATTTACTGGGGAAGAAAGTGCAGCTTATGGCATGAGACTGTGGAATCTGCAGATGAAACTGCCCCATTTTTTTCGAAAATTCTCAGACTATGATGTGATTACCAATGAATATCCAGTGAAAATAGGAGAGACTTTTTATCTGCCGCTGCTCTTTACAAAGGAGACTTGTAAAGAATACAAAACAGAGAAAAAGCGATACAGCAAGCAGGAGGCAGAACAGGCTGCAAGAGCAAAATTGGAGGAATTTTGTGCAGAATTAACACAAAAAGGGGTTCAAATTATAGAAAATAATGTTATGATAGTAACAGATGGAAAAAATTGTACTGCCTCTGGAACCATAAAAGTCATAGAACCTATTGGCACCCGGAAGGACACTACAATCACAGAGATACCACAGGAAGGGCAGATAGAAGATGAGTCTGATGGAAACAGAGATTGATATGCCTGCCGAACATATGTCGAATGTGTTCGGACAGTTTGATGTATTTATGAAAAAGATAGAGCGGGCCTTTGGAGTTACCGTGGTAATCCGGGAGAATAAGATGAAACTGCTGGGTCCCAACAACGATGTAAAAAAAGCCTCCAGAGTATTTGCACAGCTCTTTGAATTGTCGAAGCGGGGCAATGAGATTACAGAACAGAATGTAGATTATGCCATTTCCCTTACCTTTGAGGAGAAAGAATCGTCTATTTTAGAAATTGACAAAGAATTGATATGTCATACCATCAACGGCAAGCCGGTCAAACCAAAGACCCTTGGACAGAAAAAATACGTGGATGAGATTCGTAATAAAATGATCGTATTTGGCATGGGGCCTGCCGGAACTGGAAAGACATACCTTGCCATGGCTATGGCAATCACTGCTTTTAAAAAGGAAGAAGTCAGCCGGATCATTTTGACCAGACCAGCCATTGAAGCGGGAGAGAAGCTGGGATTTCTACCTGGAGATCTCCAGAGCAAGATTGATCCTTATCTGCGGCCTCTTTATGATGCATTATATCAGATTATGGGCGCGGACAGTTTTCAGAAAAATATGGAAAAAGGCCTGATTGAGGTGGCGCCCCTTGCCTATATGAGGGGAAGAACTCTGGACAATGCTTTTATCATTTTGGATGAGGCTCAGAACACAACGCCGGCTCAGATGAAAATGTTTCTGACCCGAATCGGCTTTGGCTCAAAAGTTGTGGTGACGGGGGATGCCACTCAAAAAGACTTGGCCCCTGGCAGTGTGTCCGGACTGGACGTAGCTCTCAGGGTTCTGAAAAATGTGGAGGATATTGGAATATGTACATTGACCAGCAGTGACGTGGTACGTCACCCCTTGGTACAGAAAATAGTAAAGGCTTATGAGGAATATGAAAAACGTGAGAGAAAAGGAACCGGAAACAACAGCAGAGAAAAAACCAAAAATGGAAAGTCTAAGAAATTTGAGAGACCATGACAGCAGACAGCGAAGGCTTATGCTTGCTGGTATGGCAGCTTTTGGGATTCTGGAATGTGTCTTTGCCGGAACTCTCAGACACCAGGAAAAAGATCGAATGGCAGTTCTGGTATTTTTTGGTATTTTTTATACGGTTGTATTTCTGGCAGGAATGGAATTTTATCGTCTGCAGGAAGATAGATTCTATGAAAAAGCCGGCAATTATAAAAAAATTGCCCAGTGGTATTTTATCTCCTGTGTCGCAGCAGTTCTGCTTAACTTTCTTCCAGAATATGCAAGACCGGTGCTGCTTTTTTCCCTGGGAATGCGGGTAATCACAAATTCCTTTTTTGGCATGATGGCAGGTGTTTTCCATGTAACAGTCCTTTCTCTCTGCGGACAGGAAAATATTTATATCCTGCTGTGCGATATATTTTTGTTGATCGGCGGGTGTCTGGCGGTAACTTTTTTTGAGAAAAATGAAAATCAGCGTTGGGGAATCATTTTTCTGTTTTTCTATACCTTCGTCAGTATTTTTTTGTTTTCTTTTGTTCAGACTGGCCAATTAAATGGGAATGTGTTAATCTATGGAGTGTGTAATGGAATATTTTCTTCCATAGGCGCTGCAGCCTTGTACCAGAAACTATGTATTCATCTTGATGTTTCCAGGAAGCAGGCATTGGAACGGATATTGAAGGAAGATTTCGGACTGGTACAGGCAGTTTGGAATTTTTCCCACGCCGATTATGCCCATGCAAAAAAAGTGGCGGAACTTTCTGCAGGCTGTGCCATTTTAGTGGGAGCCGACCCCAATGTGGCGGCGGCGGGAGGATTTTATTATCGTCTCGGTAGAATGGAAGGAGAACCTTATGTGGAAAACGGAGTGGCTCTGGCAAGAAGCAATCATCTTCCCAGAGAGATCGTAGCTATATTACAGGAATATAACGGCGAACAAAAGCTGCCTTCCACAGTGGAATCTGCAATCGTGCACATTGTGGACAGCGTAGTTGCCAAATTTGAGATTTTAGATAAGACAACTCTCTCTAGTTCCTGGAATCAGGATATTCTGGTGTATCAGACTTTAAATGATAATTCTGCAACCGGCTTGTATGACGAATCTGGTTTCAGTATGAATATGTTTCTAAAGATCAGAGATTACCTTGTCAAGGAGGCGAAGCTGTTTTGACCCTTATTTTAGAAGAAGAGACAAAGGTCTCATTTCCTTTTGATCATAAAAGACTTGCAGAGAAAGTGATACAGGCTGCCTTAGATGCAGAGTCCTTTCCTTTTGAAGCAGAGATCAGTCTTCTGTTGGTTTCTTTGGAAGAGATTCAGCGCTTAAACCAGGAATACCGCCAGATTGACGCTCCCACAGACGTGCTTTCTTTTCCGATGATCTCTTATGAAAAACCAGGGGATTTTGAATCTGTGGAACAAGAAGAAGATAATTTTAATCCTGATACAGGAGAGGCTTTTTTAGGGGATATTGTACTGTGTGTGGACAAGATTCAGTCTCAGGCTGAGGAATTTGGCCACAGTCTGGAACGAGAATATGCTTTTTTAATCCTGCACAGTATGCTTCATTTGTTTGGATATGACCATATGACACAGGAGGATGCTGCAGTTATGGAAGAAAAGCAGAAAAATATCCTGGAGCAGATGGGCATTTTAAGATAAATTTATGGTGTATTTCTATACCAAGCCACAAAGAAAATTTGGAGGAATGAATATGAAAAAACGTATCCTATGGCTGCTGTTGGCTGCATGTATTTTAAGTATGCTGGCTGGCTGCGGCAAAAAAGAAGAACCAGAGCCGGAACCAGAACCGGAACCGGTAGTGGAAGAACCGGAACCAGAACCGGAGCCGGAACCAGCTAATCCAGAAGGAAAGGCGAGAAGCTACCTGACCGGAGAGTGGATTGATGAAGCTTTGGCGGCAAAGAGGCCGGTTGCCATTATGATCGGAAATACCTCTGACGCTCTGCCACAGTATGGAATCTCCTCAGCAGACGTAATCTATGAAGTTCCAGTGGAGGGATCCTATACTCGTCTGATGGCTATTTTCCAGGATTATTCCGGATTGGACAAAATAGGATCTGTACGAAGCTGTCGTCATTATTTCATCTATTTTGCAAAGGAATTTGACGCGATTTATACCCATTATGGACAAGCAGTTTATGCAGAACCGATTTTGGCTCAGGACGACGTGCACAATTTAAGCGGCATGGATTCTGCCATTGAGTCCATTATGTTTTATCGGGACACCAACCGGAAATCTCCCCATAATGCATTCACTAGTGAGGAAGGCATCAATGCCGGAATCGAGAAGAAAGGCTACCGCACAGAGCTTTCTGATAACTACAGCGGACATTATCAGTTTGCCGATGATGACACAACAGTAGAACTCGCTAATGGTGAGGACGCCCTTGTGGTGAGTCCCGGGTATTTTGTCAACAAACCCTGGTTTGTATACAATGCAGAAGACGGACTGTACTATCGCTATGAGTTTAAGGACAAACACATTGACGGGGCAAATGAAAGTCAGCTTACAGCAAAAAATATTCTGATCCAGTACTGTGACTGGTCATACAAAGATGACAATGGATATATGGATATCAATACCACGTCAGGTGGAGAAGGAATCTATATCACGAATGGTAAAATGGAAAAAGTAACCTGGACCAAAGCAAATGAAGACTCCCCGGCTCGTTATTTTAATGCAGAGGGAGAAGAAATTACTTTGAATCAGGGAAAGACCTGGGTATGTATTGCCCGCAAAGATTATCAGGATCGTTTCGGCGTGTATGCAACAGAAGAAGAATTGTCTGAGGCAAGAGCGGCAGAACAGTAAAGGTCCTGTTGGAAAGCTACCGTTATCCGATGTACCTACAGGTGAAAGGGAAGAATCTAAGGAAGTCTTATGAGTAAAACGAAGAAAAATGAATCTAATTTTCTGGTACAGGGTTCGATCCTGGCAGTGGCCTCTATTATCAGCCGCGTCATAGGATTGCTGTATCGGATTCCCTTAAAATCAATTATCGGTGATATTGGAAATGACTATTATGGCACTGCGATGGAGATCTACAGTATTTTGCTGTTGATCTCCTCCTATAGTCTTCCGCTGGCAGTTTCCAAATTGGTTTCTACCAGAATGGCAAAGGGACAGAAAAGAAATGCTTATCGAATCTTTAAGGGAGCTTTGATCTTTGCTTTTTTGTCTGGAACCATTGCTGGTTTGATCATCTATTTTGGTGCCGGTATTATTACAACTTACATTGTAAGAACGCCTTTAAGTATCTTTGCCCTTCAAGTACTGGCTCCCACATTGCTGATTGTGGCGGTTCTTGGGGTAGTCCGGGGATTTTTTCAGGGCATGGGTACCATGATGCCAAGCGCGGTGTCTCAGTTGATCGAACAAGTGATCAATGCTGTGATCAGCGTGTGGACTGCTTATATGCTCTATCAATATGGCACAAGGATCGGTGCTGTATTGGGCAATCCCGCTACCTACGCGGAGGCCTACGGTGCGGCAGGAGGAACCATCGGAACTGGGGCAGGAGCTTTAGCGGCTCTCTTGTTCACCTTGTTTGTGCTGATCATATACCGTCCGGTCTTTAAACGGATGGCTCAGAGGGATCGAAGTAAACATGTGGAAAGTTACCGTTCCATCTTTTCTGTGCTGATCCTCACTATTATTCCTGTATTGCTGAGCACTACCATTTACAATATTACTTCTTTCCTGGATTTGGGGGTTTTTAAACAGATTGCAGCACTGCAGGGATATAAGGCCAAAGACTATAGTACCATGTGGGGAATCTATGTGGGAGAATATAAGGTATTGGTAAACGTACCGATTGCTATCGCTTCCTCCATATCGGCTTCCAGCGTTCCAAGCCTCTCCACCGCCTTTGCAGCAAAGGACATCCCTCAGGTAAAACGAAAAATCGCTTACTCCATACGATTTATTATGGTAATCGCCATTCCATGCGCTGTGGGAATGGGAGTTCTTGCATCTCCGATTTTGCAGCTTCTGTTTCAGGACAGCCGGGAGCTGACCGCCCGAATGATGCAGATTGGTGCAGTTTCCATTATCTTTTACTCTCTGTCAACCTTAAGCAACGGCATTCTTCAGGGAATCAATCGAATGAATGTTCCGGTAAAAAATGCTGTGATTGCACTGGTGATACATATTGGCGTACTGGCGGCTCTGATGTATGGATTAGATCTGAATATCTATGCAGTGGTATGGGCAAATACCTTCTTTTCCTTTTTGATGTGTATTTTAAATGGAATGGCCATTCGGAAATATCTGCGGTATCGGCAGGAGATCAAACGGACCTTTATTGTCCCTGGAATTTCAGCAGCGATTATGGGTGGAGTTGTATATGGCGTATACTATTTTATGATGAAAACCATCAAGATCAACGCCATTTCTACACTTACCTCTATTGTGGTAGGCGTCTGTGTCTATGGAATACTGTTGTTGCTGCTGCGAGGCCTGCGTGAACACGAATTGCGGAGCTTTCCGATGGGAAATCTGATTATTAAGATTGGCAAAAAACTGCATTTAATGTAGCAGAAGATGATATCTTGAAAACAGAATCTATATAAAATTGTATAAAGATAGAAAAATTAGCAGATACTACCATTAAAAAGGAGTTTGAGATGGAAAGAAAATGTAGTATCCGCTTATTTCTGTTTGGTATTATTCTTAGCGCTGCCTGCAGTCTCAGCATTGGATTCTTTGCAGGCACACAGAAAAACTGGAAAAATTACGAAAAACAGATTGAACTTCTGCAGCAGGAGAATCAATCTCTTTTGGCACAGCAGGAGACGAAAAGGGCAGAAGAAGACCTGGAAGAAAGTTTAAAAGTCGTCACATCTTATGCATATATCCTGTTAGAGGAAGAAGGTTATGTGGCAGTCTATTATGCAGACCGGAAAACACTGTACGCTGTCACAGATATTCTTGTAACTAATCTTCCCACAGATCTGCAGGAAGAAATCCGACAGGGAAAACCCATTGAAACAGAGGGCCAGCTCTACAATTTCCTGGAAAATTACACCAGTTAGCAGCCTTGAATCTTATAATTAGGTATGCTATAATTTATCTCAAGGAGTCCTGGTTTCAGGAGATCTGAAATCAGTTTGGAGAAACACTTATGAAAAACCAATTTGATGTGATCGTTGTGGGGGCAGGGGCAGCGGGTCTTACTGCAGGAATCTGGGCGGCAAGAGCAGGTGCAAAGGTTCTCATTTTAGAACATATGGATCAAGCAGGGAAGAAGATCCTTGCCACAGGAAATGGAAAATGTAATTTTACCAATGAAAAGCAGGGCATTGCATATTACAGAGGCAAGAACCCTGCCTTTGTCTTGCCTGCGCTGGAACAGTTTGGCCTGAAAGAAACATTGGCCTTTTTTCAGGAACTGGGAATAGAGCCCAGGAGCAAACGAGATGGCTATTATTATCCTGCAAGCGGACAAGCCTCTGCCATACGGGAAGTACTGTTGATGGAATGTCGAAGACTCTCTGTATCCATAGGTTATGAGATTGGTATTCGTTCCATTCAAAAAGAAAATGATTTTTTTCTCTTTCAGACCAAACAAGGAGGATTTCAGAGTAGATCCTGTATTATTGCCACTGGTGGAAAAGCGGCGAAACAGACGGGCAGCGATGGCAGCGGCATTCCCTATCTTGTAAGTTTCGGACATAAATTGACAGATATCGTGCCTGCGTTGGTGCAATTGCAAGTAAAACAGTCATTTTTCAAAGAAATTGCAGGAATTCGTGCAGACGGTAAGGTGGAACTTTACATAGATGATGAAAAAATTTCAGAGGACAGAGGAGAACTTCAACTGACTTCTTTTGGTATTTCCGGTATTCCGGTATTTCAGGTCAGCCGCTATGGAGCCTATGGTCTTCTCTATGACAAAAAGGTGAGGGCAAGTATCAACTTTCTTCCAGATTTGAATCGGAAGCAGACAGAAGAATTGTTAGAAAACCGATTTTATGTTTGGGGCGCAGACAAGACTGCCAGAGAAGCTTTGATTGGATTATTTCCAGAAAAACTCAATCTCGTCTTGTTGAAGAAGAGTAAGATCATACCGGAGAAACCAGCGGTACGCTGCAGTGAAAGAGAACGAAAGAGCCTGGCCTTTCAGACACAGAATTTCACAGTGGATGTAATAGGAACCAAAGGGTTTGACGGAGCCCAGGTAACAGCCGGCGGCGTTGACACAGATGAGATCTGTCCGAAAACTATGGAATCAAAACGAGTCAACGGGCTTTTTTTTGCAGGGGAGGTTATGGACATAGATGGTATGTGCGGCGGCTATAACTTGCAATGGGCCTGGACCAGCGGGTATATGGCAGGAATCTCCGCCGCTGGTTTTTGTGGAAAAGAAGCTCATTGGGAGCATGAGTTTCAGAAAAAAAGAGGTGGCCTATGATAAGGGTTCAACAGTTGAAACTTCCTATTTCTCATACAGAGGAACAATTCTTACAGAAAATTGCAAAATTACTTCATATCTCTCCAAAGGAAATTCTAAGCTGTCAGATTCAAAAGCAATCTATTGACGCCCGGAAGAAACAAGAGATCTGCTATGTCTATACAGTAGATATCCAAGTGAAAAAAGAAGCTCAGGTACTTCAGCGCAGAAAAGAAAACCAGAAAAATCAGATTTTTCCTGCAAAAGATCACTGCTATCAGTTTCCAGACAGTGGACAGGAGACTCTGAAGGCTCCTCCTGTGATTGTAGGAAGCGGTCCGGCTGGATTATTCTGCGCCTATCTTTTGGCTAAACATGGCTATGCCCCTATCATTATCGAACGTGGAAAACGGATGGAAGACCGCATGCAGGATGTGGAAGCTTTCTGGCAGACCAATCAGCTGCAGACAGAATCCAACGTTCAATTTGGAGAAGGAGGCGCAGGGACTTTTTCAGATGGAAAATTAAATACAATGGTCAAAGATGTAAAGGGACGAAACAGGGAAGTCTTGGATATCTTGATTCGCCATGGAGCACCAAAAGCCATTCGATATCAGAATAAACCTCATATTGGAACCGATAAACTGAGGGATGTGATTGTAAATATGCGCAGACAGATTGAAGCCTGGGGCGGTGTTTTCTATTTTCGCACCTGCGTTACAGATCTGGAGTTTCGACAGGAAAAACTACATGCCCTAACCTGTGTCACGGATGGGAAAGAATTTACCATTGAGACAGATCTGGCAGTTCTTGCCATCGGCCACAGCGCCAGAGATACCTTTGCCATGCTTTTAGAGGCAGGGCTGAATATGGAAGCCAAATCATTTGCAGTGGGACTTCGGGTAGAACATCCACAATCTCTGATTAACGAAAGCCAGTATGGGCAGGAGGCGGCCAAAATCCTTCCGGCAGCTTCCTATAAATTAACTGCGAATCTGGAAAATGGACGAGGCGTCTATTCTTTTTGTATGTGTCCCGGCGGCTATGTGGTAAACGCCTCTTCAGAAAAGGGACGTATCGCTGTCAACGGAATGAGTTACAGCGGCCGTGGCGGCGAAAATGCCAACAGCGCTATTATTGTTACAGTAACACCGAAAGATTTTGGTTCTTCCCACCCCTTAAGCGGCGTGGAATTTCAGCGGAAATTAGAAGAAAAATCTTATCAGTTAGGCGGCGGGAAAGTTCCGCAGCAATTATTTGGAGATTTTGAAAAGGGGAAGATTTCAACATCTTACGGCAGTTTTCCCTCCTGTTTCAAAGGACAGCATACGTTTGGAGCCCTCCATCAGCTGTTCCCGGAAGAGATCGCGGCTTCCTTCTGTCAGGGAATCCATCAGTTTGGGCATTCTATTCCTGGCTTTGACCGAGATGATGCTATTTTATCCGGTGTGGAGAGCAGAACCTCCTCTCCGGTACGGATCACAAGAGATGAAACATTTGAAAGCAATATACCTGGTCTGTATCCCTGCGGTGAAGGGGCAGGATATGCAGGCGGGATTCTGTCAGCGGCCATGGACGGCATGAAGATTGCAGAGGCCATTGCAGAAAAATACGCAAAAAATACAAAAGAAGCGGGAGGAAAATAATATCGTGTCAGAATACACCCCAATGATGCAGCAATACATAGATACCAAGAAAGACTACAAAGATTGTATCTTATTCTATCGTCTCGGCGATTTTTACGAGATGTTTTTTGAAGATGCGCAAGTTGCCTCAAAGGAGCTGGAAATCACTTTAACTGGAAAAAACTGCGGCCAGAAAGAGCGGGCGCCTATGTGCGGAGTGCCCTATCATTCGGTGGAGAGTTATCTGAACAAACTGGTGGCAAAGGGCTATAAAGTGGCTATCTGCGAGCAGGTGGAAGACCCGAAAATGTCAAAAGGCCTGGTTCGCCGGGAGGTGGTTCGGATCGTTACTCCTGGAACCAACTTGGACACCCAGGCTTTGGACGAGACGAAAAACAATTATATTATGTGTATTGTCTATATGGAAGACCGATATGGGGTTTCCATTGCCGATGTGACCACTGGAGATTATTATATCACAGAGGTGGATCAGGAACAGAAACTTCTGGATGAAATCTATAAGTTTGCCCCTTCAGAAATTATCTGCAACGAAGCCTTTTACATGACAGGCATGGATTTTGAGGATTTAAAACAGCGTCTGGGGATTGCAGTTTATTCTCTGGAATCCTGGTACTTCAGCGATGAGACCGCTAAAAATACTCTGTTGGAACATTTTAAAATATCTGATATTCAAGGACTTGGCATTCAGGATTATGAATGCGGAACCATTGCTTCCGGTGCATTGCTGAAATATCTTTACGAGACGCAGAAAAACACCCTTGCCAATATGACCTCTCTGCGGCTGTATATTACCGGAAAATATATGATTATCGACAGTTCTACCAGACGGAATCTGGAACTTGTGGAGACACTGCGGGAAAAACAAAAGCGAGGTTCCCTGTTGTGGGTATTGGATAAGACCAAGACAGCTATGGGGGCAAGGATGCTCCGCAGTTATGTGGAACAGCCTCTGATCAATAAAAGCCAGATCGAACAGCGTTTAGACGCTATCTCTTCTCTGAATCAAAATGCTATGATCCGGGAAGAGATCCGAGAGTATCTGAATCCTATTTATGACCTGGAACGTCTGATCAGCCGTGTGACTTATCAAACGGCCAACCCTAGAGACTTAACTGCTTTTAAAAGTTCTTTGAAAATGCTTCCCCATATTCGAACTCTTCTGGAAGAGTTTGACACTTTTCTGCTGAAAGAGATCTATGCTGAGATGGACGATCTTCAGGATATCTATCGCCTAATTGAGTCTTCCATTGTGGAGGAACCGCCCATTTCTATTCGGGATGGAGGAATGATCAAAGAAGGATATGACGAGGAGATTGATAAACTGCGTCATGCCAAGACAGAGGGTAAGACCTGGCTGATGGAACTGGAGGCAAAGGAGCGGGAGAAAACTGGAATCCGCAATCTCCGTATTAAG
The DNA here is from genome assembly GCA_022792535.1 of Lachnospiraceae bacterium. Taxonomy (GTDB): domain Bacteria; phylum Bacillota; class Clostridia; order Lachnospirales; family Lachnospiraceae; genus Petralouisia. The sequence goes on along the minus strand of JAAWBG010000027.1, from coordinate 16,134 downwards.
TACAATAAAATTTTCGGTTATTACTTGGAAGTGACAAATTCCTACCAGAATCTGGTTCCAGATTACTATACCAGAAAACAAACTTTAGCCAATGCAGAACGATATATCACAGCAGAATTGAAAGAATTAGAAGATATTATTCTGGGGGCAGAGGACAAATTGGTGTCTCTGGAATATGAAATGTTTCGCACTATCCGGGATAAAATTGCAGCAGAGGTTCTGCGCATTCAAAAGACTGCCAAAGCAGTGGCCAAAATTGATGTTTTATCCTCTCTTTCTCTGGTGGCGGAACAGAACAATTACTGCCGGCCTTCCATCAACGAAACAGGAGTGATTGACATTAAAAACGGACGTCACCCAGTGGTGGAAAAGATGATAAACAATGATATGTTTATCGCAAATGATACTTATTTAGACAACAGTAAACGGCGAATTTCAATTATCACAGGTCCTAATATGGCAGGTAAATCCACTTATATGCGGCAGACTGCCTTGATCGTGCTGCTGGCGCAGATTGGCAGTTTTGTCCCGGCAGACAGTGCAAAAATCGGAATTGTAGACCGGATTTTCACCCGTGTAGGGGCTTCGGATGATCTGGCCAGCGGCCAAAGTACTTTTATGGTGGAGATGACGGAAGTGGCAAATATTCTGCGGAATGCCACCGGCAGCAGTCTTTTAGTGCTAGATGAAATTGGTAGAGGAACCAGCACCTTTGACGGGCTGAGTATTGCCTGGGCAGTGGTGGAACATATCAGCAATCCGAAACTGCTGGGAGCCAAAACTTTATTTGCCACCCATTACCATGAGCTGACAGAGCTGGAAGGAAAGCTGAACAGCGTCAACAACTACTGTATTGCCGTAAAAGAAAAAGGGGATGACGTGGTCTTTTTAAGAAAGATCGTTCCTGGAGGCGCAGATAAAAGTTATGGCATCCAGGTGGCAAAGCTGGCCGGCGTTCCGGAAAGCGTAATTGAACGGGCCAAAGTCATTTCTGAAGAATTGAGCGCACACGATATTGCAGAGCTTACGGGAACGCTGATCTCAGAAACTGGAAATAAAAGTCACAGGAAAAAATCGGAAAAGCTGGACGAGGTGGATTTGACACAGATGTCTCTCTTTGATACAGTAAAAGACGATGATATTATTCAGGAATTGACCGAACTGGATCTGGGGAATTTAACACCCATTGACGCGTTAAACAAATTATATCAGCTTCAAAGTAAACTGAAAAACCGTTGGTAACTGACAGATAAGGAGTAGAACATGCCGAACATAGAGATTCTGGATCAGCAGACCATTGACAAAATAGCGGCGGGAGAAGTGATTGAAAGACCTTCTTCTGTGGTAAAAGAATTGGTAGAAAATGCCATTGATGCAAAGTCCAGCGCCATCACCGTAGAGATCAAAGAAGGCGGTATTTCTTTTATCCGGGTGACTGACAATGGATGCGGCATTGAAAAAGAGCAGGTTCCTTTGGCATTTCAACGTCATTCCACCAGCAAGATCCGCAGTGTGGAAGATCTGATCACCGTGTCTTCTCTGGGATTTCGAGGAGAGGCTTTGTCCAGCATTGCGGCTGTGGCCCAGGTGGAACTGATCACAAAAACATCTCTGAGTTTAAGCGGCGTGCGCTATCAGATTGAGGGCGGAAAAGAGAAATCTTTCGAAGAAATCGGCGCCCCGGAAGGAACCACATTTCTGGTGCGGAATCTCTTTTACAATACCCCGGCCAGAAGGAAATTTCTGAAAACTCCCCAGACGGAAGCTGGTTATATTGGAAATTTGATGGAAAGGCTTGCATTATCTCATCCGGAAATTTCTTTTAAGCTGATCGTAAATAATCAGCCCAAGCTTCACACTTCCGGCAACTCTAATTTAAAGGAGATTATTTATCATATTTACGGACGTGATATTGCCGCCAATTTGATTGAGGTTCAGGGAGAGAACGAGATGTTTTCTGTCTCTGGCTTTATCGGAAAACCTTTGATTTCCAGAGGAAACCGTAATTTTGAAAATTATTTTATCAATGGGCGGTATGTCAAGAGCAGTCTGATTGCCAAAAGCATAGAAGAAGCTTATCAATCTTTTGTCATGCAGCATAAATATCCTTTTGCAGTGCTTCAGCTTTCCATCCAGGGGACTTTGTTAGACGTCAATGTACATCCCACAAAGATGGAATTGCGGTTTGGCAATGGAGAGGCGGTCTATCAATTTCTCTCCCAGCTTCTGCGGGACGCCATCAACCAAAGCGAACTGGTGTACCAGGTGGCTTTAGACCAGGAACGGGAGGCAAAGAAGCAGCAGAATCAGGAGAAAAAAGCATATTTAGAAGCTGGTAAGAAGGCGCCGGAACCTTTTGAAAAGAAACGGTTGGAGGCAGTAAAACAGGCGGTTCGAAAGGACAGCCCCTATGAGCCAAAATACGAGGACAGACCGAAACAGGCAGAGAAGACTGCCAAATCTTCTCCGAAACAGTCTCAGATAGCCTTTGGGGATTTTCTGGAAAAAACAGAAGTATCAAAACAGCCGGAATTGGCGGCGGAAGAGACGGTATTTGACAAAAAAGCATGGGAAGAGAACCCTCCTCAAAAAGAACAGACAGAATCAAAACAGCCTCGAAAACTGCTGGATCTGTCTTCACAGCCAGACCACCGGATGATCGGACAGCTTTTTGACACCTACTGGCTGGTGGAATTTGAAGAACATCTCTATATCATAGATCAACATGCAGCCCATGAAAAAGTCCTGTATGAACGGACTTTAGCTTCCATGGAACAAAAGGAATATACTTCTCAGGTCATCTATCCTCCGATTCTGCTGACTTTGAATATGCAGGAAGAAGATTTGCTGAAAAAATATATGGAATATTTCCTTTCATTAGGGTATGAGATTGAGCATTTCGGCGGAAAAGAATACTCAGTAACTGCCGTTCCGGCAAATCTTTTTGGATTAAACGACAGGGAATTGGTTATTGAAATTTTAGACAGTCTTGCCGACTTCCATGGAAATGAAAAGCCTCAGATGATCACGGAAAAAATTGCGTCTATGTCCTGTAAAGCGGCAGTAAAAGGAAATCAAAGCTTGTCCAAGGCGGAAATGGAAGCTCTGATTGGAGAACTTCTGACCTTGGAGAATCCTTATCACTGTCCCCATGGCAGACCGACGATTATCTCCATGTCCAAATATGAACTGGAAAAGAAATTTAAGCGGGTGTTATCATGAAGAAACCATTGATTATTTTAACCGGCCCTACGGCAGTTGGAAAAACAGAGCTTTCCATTGCCCTGGCCCATATGGTGCAGGGATCTGTGATTTCAGCAGATTCCATGCAGGTATACCGCCACATGGATATCGGTTCCGCTAAAATAAAACGAGAAGAGATGCAGGGTATCCCTCATTATCTCATAGATACCTTTGAGCCAGATGAGGAATTTCATGTGGTAAAATTCCAGGAATATGCCAAAAATTACATGGAAGAAATTTACCTGCAGGGCAGAATCCCCATTCTCACTGGAGGAACCGGCTTCTATATCCAGGCGGTATTGTATGATATTGATTTTACGAAACAACAGGAAGAGAAAGATTATCGGAACTACTTAGAAACCCTTGCCAGAGAAAAAGGAGCCCATATACTCCATGAAATGCTTGCAGAAGTGGACCCGGAAGCGGCTGCCACAATTCATGAAAATAATAAAAAGCGGGTCATACGGGCTTTGGAATTTTATCATCTGTCTGGGGAAAAAATATCATCACACAATGAGAAGGAGCGGTTGAGAGAGTCCCCCTACCTTTTTTCCTATTTTGTCTTAAACGACCGCAGGGAACGCCTCTATGACAGAATCGACAGGCGGGTGGATCAGATGATAAGAGAAGGATTGGTGGAGGAAGTTCAAAAGTTAAAAGCAATGGGTTATCAAAAAGAGATGACTTCCATGCAGGGACTTGGCTACAAAGAAATCCTGGACTATCTGGAGGGAGACTGTTCTCTAGAAGAAGCCCTTTACCGAATCAAGCGGGATACCAGGCATTTTGCAAAACGCCAGCTCACCTGGTTTCGCAGAGAACGAGAAGTTACCTGGATTCCAAAACAAGACTTTGACTATGACAATGACAAAATTTTAACATATATGAGACAGGAATTAGAGGAAAAACAGATTCTGAAATGATTCTTCTGAATAAATTTGAGAGAAGATAAGAAGGAGCAGTAACCAAAGGCTCCAGGAAGGAAAATGGATTATGAGTAAGGACGTCGCAAGAGAGCTATACTGTGAATTAGGCATCAGTGAGAAAGTTTTGGACTATGGACGGGAAATAGAACAGAAATTAAAAGACCGGTTCCAACAGATGGACGAAACTGCAGAATATAATCAGCTGAAAGTGATAAAAGCCATGCAGGCCCACAAAGTCAGTGCAGAGTGCTTTATGGGAAGCAGCGGATATGGATATAACGATCTGGGAAGAGATACCTTAGAGGAGGTGTATGCTTCCTGTTTCCAGGGAGAGGCTGCTCTGGTACGTCCTCAGATTACCTGCGGTACCCATGCATTGGCCCTGGCCCTGATGTCTAATCTGCGCCCAGGAGACGAACTTCTCTCTCCAGTAGGGAAGCCTTACGACACGTTAGAAGAAGTAATCGGTATCCGGCCTTCCATGGGATCTCTGGCAGAATATGGCGTTACCTACCGCCAAGTAGATCTGCTTCCAGATGGAAGTTTTGACTATGAGAGAATTCGGCAGGCCATCCATGAAAAGACCCGCCTTGTGACGATTCAACGTTCCAAAGGATACCAGACAAGGCCCACGCTGTCAGTAAGACAGATCGGAGAATTGATCTCTTTTGTCAAAAATAGTAAGCCAGATCTCATCTGTATGGTAGACAATTGCTATGGAGAATTTGTGGAGGCGCAGGAACCCTTAGAAGTGGGAGCGGACATGATCGTAGGCTCTCTGATCAAAAATCCAGGAGGAGGACTTGCACCTATCGGCGGTTACATTGTGGGCAGACAAGAATGCATTGACAATGCATCTTATCGGCTGACTTCACCGGGACTGGGCAAAGAGGTAGGAGCCTCTCTTGGGGTGATACAGTCTTTCTATCAAGGATTGTTCCAGGCTCCTACCGTTGTGGCAAGCGCGCTGAAAAGCGCTGTATTCGCCGCAAATATCTATGAAAATCTCGGTTTTTCTGTGATTCCAAACGGATCAGAAAGCCGCCATGACATTATCCAGGCAGTGACCTTAAAGAGTCCGGAAGCCTTGATCGCGTTCTGCAGAGGAATTCAGGAAGCAGCTCCAGTGGACAGTCATGTTACCCCAGAACCATGGGCAATGCCAGGATATGACGATGAAGTGATTATGGCGGCAGGAGCTTTTGTGCAGGGCTCCTCCATTGAACTAAGCGCAGACGGTCCTCTGCGGGAACCTTACGCAGTGTATTTTCAGGGAGGACTCACCTGGTATCATGGAAAGCTTGGGATTCTCATGTCTCTACAGAAATTATATGAGGCAGGTTTGGTAAAATTATAAAAAATATGATGATAAAAAATATGATTATGAAAAACTTTATGATTTTTTAACAATATATTAGTATACATGCCCCTTCTTTTGTGCTAAAATAAAATGTAAAACTTTTTCCTTGGTTTTGAGAGAGCAATGGGAAAAATAATGAATACACATATTACAATGAAAGAAATGCCGGAATCAGAACAGCCTCTGGAAAAATGTTTCCGCTATGGAGCTCAGATGCTGTCTGATGCAGAGCTGCTGGCAGTGATTTTAAGGAGCGGAACCAGAGACGTAACCGCATTGCAGCTTGCCCAGCTGATCTTGTCTCAGAGAGACAGGAACCTGTTGAATTTGAATTATATGCATCCAGAAGAGATGCAGAAGATTCCAGGAATCGGACGGGTGAAAGCGGCCCAGTTAAAATGTATTGCCGAGCTTGCAGGACGGATTGCAAAGACCAGCAGGTTTCAAAATATCATATTAAATGAACCAGCCAGTATTGCAGATTATTATATGGAGTCCCTGCGGCATGAAGCAAAAGAAAAACTGTTATTGGCAATGTTTGATGCAAAATGCAGTCTTTTGGGAGATGAGGTTATCTCCGTTGGTACAGTAACCCATTCCCTGGTATCACCCAGAGAAATCTTTTTAAAAGCGCTGGAGTATCAGGCAGTTCATATTGTACTGGTCCACAATCATCCCAGCGGCGATCCTTCCCCAAGCGAGGCGGACAGAAATGTCACGAGACGGGTGATGGAAAGCGGAGCTATCTTGGGAATTGCCCTTGCGGATCACATTATTATCGGCGATAACAGATATATAAGCTTTAGAGAAAATGACCTTTTAGGTTGAGGAAAGGAACGTAAATTATGTCAGCAAATGTTTATGGAGTCGATCTTGGTACCTGCAATCTGAAAATATTTTGCAAGGCAACCGGAAAAGTAGTCAATGAGAAAAATACCATTGCCATCGTAAACAAGAATCAGCTATATGCTTTTGGAGACGACGCATATGCCATGTATGAGAAAGCCCCTGATTCCATTCAGGTGTCATTCCCGGTAGTAAACGGGGTCATTGCAGATTACAATAATATGCAGACCATGATCGGGGAAGTGCTGGATAAGCACGTAAAAAGCCATATCAAAGGCGCTGAATTTATTGTGGCTGTGCCTACGGATATCACCGAAGTTGAGAAAAAGGCGTTTTTCGATCTGTTTTATAAAAGCAAGTTTAAACCAAAAAGCGTGCTGCTCTGTGAGAAACCCATTGCAGACGCTGTAGGTCTGGAACTAGACGTCAATTCCCCCACCGGATTTATGATTGTGAATATCGGAGCGGATACCACAGAGATTTCTGTGATCTCCCTGGGCGGACTGGTGTTAAGCGATCTGCTCTATTTTGGCGGAAAACGGATTGACGAATCTATCATCAATTATCTGAAACGAAATTTCAGTTTGGTAATCGGCCAGAAGACCGCCATGTATTTAAAAGAGACTTTGGGATGCGCCCTTCCGGAAGAGGAAGAGCAGAGCGCTGTAATCGTAGGCCGGGATGTGGTAAGCGGACTTCCTATTGAGATGGAAATTTCTTCCTCTGTGGTCTATGAAGCCATCAAGGACAATCTGAATTCCATCTGCAATTCTATCAAAATGATCCTGGAAAAAACGCCGCCTGAGCTGGCGCGGGATATTATTCATTCTGGTATCTATATTACCGGCGGTTCTTCTAAGATCAAGAGATTAGACGAACTGTTCACGCAGATCACCAACATTCGTGTGAATACCTGCGAACTTCCAGAAGAAAGTGCAGTCAGAGGCTTGAACAAGATCGTATCCGATGAAAAATACCGAAAGCTGGCATTCAGCATGAAGACCAGAATTTATAAATAAAGGTGTAAATATTTATGAAACGTAAATCAACGAAACATTCGATTCCAACTAAATATTCACTGCTGATCCTGACAGGATTCTGCATTCTTCTCATGTTTGTAAGTTTTACTCTGAATCTGTCGGGAGGTCCTCTCAATACCATTGCCGGATATGTGTTTGTACCCATGCAGAAGGGGATCAATACGATTGGTTCCTGGTTTGTATCCAGAGCAGATGACCTAAAGTCCATGCGGGATGTGATGCAGGACAATAAAGAACTGCAGGAAGAAGTGGACCGTCTGACCCAGCAGCTGAATACCATTAAGCTGGAACAGTATGAGTTAGACAACCTGCGGGAGCTGATGGAACTGGATCAAAAATATCCCAGTTACAAAAAAGTTGCAGCCAGGGTAATCGGAAATGACGGTGGTAATTGGTTTAATACTTTTTTAATTGACAAAGGAAGCAAGGACGGCATTGAAAAAGATATGAATGTAATTGCCGGCAGCGGTCTGGTAGGTATTGTCATTGACACGGGACCCAATTATGCCAAAGTCCGGGCTGTCATTGACGACGCCAGCAATGTAAGCGGTATGGCTTTGTCCACAGCAGACCGATGTATTGTACATGGAAATCTTGCAACTATGAATGAAAAGCAAGTCATTGAATTTACGGATCTGAAATGCGATGAAAAAGCCATAGAGACAGGAGAGCAGATTGTAACCTCCCATATCAGTGACAAATACCTAGAGGGAATCCTGATCGGCTACGTAAGTACCATTGAGCGGGATTCCAATAACCTGACTTACTCAGGGACCATTACCCCTGCAGTGGATTTCCAGCACTTGCAGGAAGTCCTGGTGATATTGGATAAGAAAACCGTTCAAAAAGATTAGAAGGAGGATGGAAATGAGATTGAGGCTGAGACGTAAGCTGGTGGTATTTGCAATTATCGTGGTATGTTTTCTGTTGCAGAGCACTTTATTTCAGACCTTATCCTTCGCTTCTATTTCGCCCAATCTTTTGATCGTTGTGGTATCCTCTTTTGGATTTATGCGAGGCAGAAAAGAAGGCATGTGGATTGGATTTTTCAGCGGTCTGCTGCTGGACATTTTCTTTGGAAGAGTACTTGGATTCTATGCCCTGATCTATACCTGTATCGGCTATGTTAATGGTTTTTTCCGAAAATTGTTTTTCCCGGACGATATCAAGCTGCCGCTGATCCTGATTGCAATGAGCGACCTTTCCTATAATATACTGGTATATTTATTTTTATTTTTCCTGCGGGGAAAATTCCGATTAGGATATTATTTGCTGCACATTATGCTGCCAGAACTGGTGTACACTATTTTAATTACCATTGTGCTTTATTTTATCATTTTAAAGATTAATCAGAAATTAGAGACCATTGAGAGAAGGAGTGCAAGTAAATTTGTTTGAATCTATAAAAAATTTCGGTAAAAAATTGATTAATTCCAGATTATTTGTACTCAGCGTTGTGATCATTATCTTATTTTCCGTTTTGATCCAGCGGGTTTTCGTATTACAGATTATCAATGGAAAGGAATATTTGGACAACTATACCCTTCTCATTCAAAAAGAGCGTATTACCTCTGGAACACGGGGCAGCATTTACGACCGAAACGGTAAACTTCTGGCTTATAATGAGCTTTCTTATTCTGTTACCATTGAAGATAACGGAGTCTATGAGAGCAATAAACAGAAAAATCGTATGCTGAACGAGGAATTAAATACCGTCATCCATATGATCGAAGAAAAAGGCGATTCCATCAGTAACAATTTTGGAATACAGAAAAATGAAAAAGGAGTCTATGACTTCAATGTGTCTGGAAGCGCTTTAAAACGTTTTCTTGCAGACGTTTATGGACGGACCAAAATTGGAGATTTAAAATACAATAAGAAATTAGGGTACCATGAAGAATCTGCCACGCCAGAACAGGTAATGGAATATCTGCAGAACAATTTTTCCATTTTTGTGGAGGGCAGAGAGTATGAAGATCAAAAAGAAAAAGATATTGTCTATTATACAGAAGACGAAGCTTACAAGATCATGGTTCTTCGATATGCCATTTCTCAAAACAGTTATCAGCGTTATGTCTTAACTACCATAGCGGAAAATGTCAGTGAGGAAACGGTTGCCGTGATCAAAGAGAATTCAGAGATTTTGCAGGGAATCGACATTACAGAAGACAGCATTCGAAAATATGTGGACAGTCTGTATTTTTCTCATATTATCGGATACACTGGTAAGATCTCCCAAGCTGAATATGAGGACCTTTCCAAAAAATCTGACAATTATACCTTAAACGATGTCATTGGAAAATCTGGGATTGAACAAGTTATGGATAAGGAACTGCAGGGAACCAAAGGGATAGAAAAATTTTATGCGGACAGTGTGGGACGAATTACTAAGATGATAGAAGAGGTGGATGCTTCTTCTGGAAATGATGTGTATTTGTCTTTAGACGCTGATCTTCAGAAAGCAGTTTATTGTATGTTGGAGCAGGAACTTGCCGGAATCCTGTATGCCCAGATTCAGAATATCAAAGAGTACGATACCAATTCTGGTACTGCCTCTGATATCCAGATTCCAATTGATGACGTTTTCTTTGCGCTTATCAACAATAACGTAATTCAGATTGATCATTTTGGAGAAGAGGATGCAAAATCAGTGGAACAGCAGGTATATTCAGCCTTTTTGACGAAACAGTCTGCTGTATTAGAAAGCCTGCGCCAGCAATTCTCTGCTGTTTCTCCAATTCCTTACGAAGACTTAGATTCAGAACAGCAAATGTACATGAGCTATATTCTTTCTATGTTAGAAGAAAACGATATTTTTCTGACAGAAAAAGTGGATACCGAAGATGAAGTGTACAAGGGATGGAAAGAAGATACGGTAAGTCTCAGCGAATATCTGCGCCGGGCTATTTCCATGGACTGGATTGATATCACGAAGTTTGATACAGAATCGAAATACTCAGATTCCACAGAGATCTATGACGCCCTTGTAAATTATGTGATAGAAGAGCTGAAAACAGACCGGGAATTTACCAAAAAAATCTATAAGCATATGATAAATCAGGAATTAATTTCTGGAACACAGATCTGTCTCTTGCTGTTTGAACAGAATATTTTACAAGAGAATCAGGAAGATCTGTTCGCCCTTCAAAGCGGAAGCGTCAGCGCCTATAATTTTATACGCGATAAAATAAAGAAGTTAGAGATTACGCCGGCTCAGCTTGCACTGGACCCTTGTACTGCAAGCTGTGTGATGGTAAACCCGAAGTCAGGAGAACTTTTGGCATGCGTCACTTATCCGGGATATGATACGAACCGTCTTGCCAATACCGTAGATTCAGAATATTTTTCCAGCCTCCAGCAGGATCTGTCTATTCCTCAGTATAACAATGCTACACAACAGCAGACGGCTCCAGGCTCAACCTTTAAACCTGTCACCGCGGCGGCGGCATTGACAGAAGGTGTGATCAATGTTGGAGAACAGATTCTTACCCTGGGAGAGTACAAAGAGATCAATCCTTCCCCTAAGTGTTGGATCTATCCAGGAAATACCCATGGTTCCATCAATGTTTCTGAGGCGATTCGGGATTCCTGCAACTATTTCTTCTATGAAATTGGTTACCGTATGAGTTCTTCTGCCGGAGTTTATAATGAGAACAAAGGAATTGATACGATCCAAAAATATGCCTCTCTGTTTGGTTTGGGTGAGAAGACAGGAATTGAAATACCAGAAAACGATCCTCATATTGCAGACGAATATCCCATTACCTCATCCATTGGACAGAGCAATCACAACTATACAACCACACAGATTGCCAGGTATCTGGCAGCAGTGGCAAGCAGCGGAAAAATCTATAAGTTAACCCTTTTGGATAAAGAGACCACTTCTGATGGAACATTGGTGAAGGAATTTAAACCGGAGGTGATACGAAATATCACAGAAGTATCAGCCGCTTCCTGGGATGCAATTCACAATGGAATGCGCATGGTAGCCGAAAATAATAAATCTTTTAAAGATTTCCCCATTGCAGTTGCCGGAAAAACAGGTACTGCACAGCAGATTCCTACCAGAGCCAACCATGCATTGTTTATTGGATATGCGCCTTTTGATAACCCAGAGATCGCCATTGCCACAAGAATTGCTTATGGATATACTTCCGCCAATGCCGCAGAAGTTTCCAGCAATATTCTAAAATATTATTTCAAACTTGCAGATGAAAGCACTCTATTAAATGGACAGGCAGTGGAAGTGGAAAGTACTGCGAATGGATTTACAGATTAAGATTTGGAGGGATAAATTTGTCAAAGCCGGTAGTATTAAAAAGTAATAAATATGGGATCAACCTGATCTTAGACCCAGGGATGGATTTTGAAGAACTGCTGGATTGTATTTTGGAACGTTTCAAGGATTCGGAAGGATTTTTTAAAGACGCAAAAATGGCTATTTCATTTGAGGGAAGAACTTTGACGCAGGAAGAGGAATTTCGGATTATAGAAACCATCACAGACAATACCTCAGTAAACATTATCTGTATTTTAGATAACGATGCTTTAAAAGAAGAGATCGTCCGTCAGAAAATAGAACGTTTTGAGGAAGAACAGGCCGGCCGGACCGGGGAATTTTATAAAGGAACCCTTCGCTCTGGTCAGGTGCTGGATTGTGAATCAAGTATTGTCATACTGGGGGACGTGAATCCTGGTGCAAAAGTGGTATCTAAGGGAAATATTGTTGTGCTGGGGGCTCTAAAAGGAAACGCTTACGCGGGGGCAAGCGGCAATGAGCAGGCATTTGTGGCGGCGCTGGACATGGATCCGATTCAGATAAAGATTGGAGATATTATCGGAAGAAGCGCCGATAAAGTAACTAAAGTCAAAAAACGGGGAAAGAAGCAGCAGCCTCAAACAGAACCACAGGTGGCAATTGTAAAAGACAGCAATATTTATATTGAGCCGATTACAAAGGGTCTTTTGAATAATATATAAAAGCAGGAGGATATAGTAGGATGAGTGAAGTAATTGTTATAACATCAGGAAAGGGCGGAGTTGGAAAGACTACCACCACAGCAAATGTAGGAACAGGCCTTGCACAATTAGATAAGAAAGTTGTATTGATCGATACCGATATCGGACTCAGAAACTTAGATGTGGTGATGGGGTTGGAAAACCGTATCGTATATAATCTGGTAGATGTGGTAGAGGGGAATTGCCGGATGAAACAGGCATTGATCAAGGATAAACGTTATCCCAATCTTTCTCTGCTTCCTTCTGCTCAGACAAGAGACAAATCGGCCGTGTCACCAGAACAGATGATCAAGGTAATTGATGAATTACGAGAAGAATTTGACTATGTGTTTCTGGACTGTCCGGCTGGAATCGAACAGGGATTTAAAAACGCTATTGCAGGAGCGGACCGGGCACTGGTAGTAACCACCCCAGAAGTATCCGCCATCCGGGATGCAGACCGGATTATCGGGCTTTTAGGAGCCAATGAAGTAAAAAAGACAGAATTGATTGTCAATCGTCTTCGGATGGATATGGTAAAACGGGGCGATATGATGAATATCAATGATGTAACAGATATTTTAGCTATCGACTTGATCGGTGCAGTGCCGGATGATGAGCAGATCGTTATTTCCACTAACCAGGGAGAACCGTTGGTAGGTACAGACTGCCTTGCAGGAAAAGCCTTTGCCAATATCTGTCACAGGATCTTAGGAGAAGAGGTTCCATTTTTAGATCTGGAGATCAAGTCTAGCGTATGGGGAAAGCTGAAAGATATTTTCAAAAAAAATTAGGAGGAAACCACTATGGGTTTGATGGATTTATTTAAGAAAAAAACCTCCGGGGATATTGCCAAAGACCGATTAAAGCTATTATTGGTTTCCGACCGGGCCAACTGTTCTCCGGATGTAATGGAAATGATCAAAAATGATATTATTCAGGTTATTTCAAAATATATGGAGATTGACGCAGAGGGCCTGGATATTCAAATCACACAGACAGAATCCGAAGGAAATAACGGGAATGTACCTGCATTGTACGCAAACATTCCGATTAAAGATATGAAACACTCCAGTGCTTCTAGATAGTCAGACACCCAGCAGAATGATGGGATATTGAATAAGGAACGATAATTATGTTGAAACAATATCAGATAAAAAATTATAATTTCCGTTTAATATTTTATGTAACAGCGCTTACAATCATTGGAATCAGCGTAATCGGAAGCGCGCAGAAATCTGTTCAAAATAAGCAGATTTTTGGTCTTGTCCTCAGCCTGTTTGTGATGACAGTGGTTTCCTTGATTGATTATTCCTTTATTTTGCGTTTCAACTGGCTTATCTACGCCTTTAACATTGGACTGCTCTCCTTAATCACCCTTCATTTATTCGGAGGAAGCGGCGGCGGTGCGGTGCGGTGGATTTCAATCGCAGGGTTTCGTTTTCAGCCCTCCGAATTATCCAAAGTGCTGCTAATCCTATTTTTTGCATGGTTTTTTGGAAAATATCAGGAAAAGATCAACACGCTGCCTGTGATCTTATTTTCCGGCGTATTGATTTTTGTTCCCTGGTATATGATTGAAGATCAGCCGGATTTGTCAACCAGTATTGTGATCGCAGTAATTTTTATTGCACTCTTGTTTTTGGCTGGATTAAGTTATAAAATAATAGCAGGCGTGCTGGCAGTTTTGATTCCTGCCGGAACACTATTTATCTATCTGATCCTGCAGCCAGATCAGAAAATTCTGGATAATTACCAATGGCGGCGTATTATGGCATGGCTGCAGCCGGATAAATATGCAACGGACGCTTATCAGCAGCAGAATTCTATCATGGCCATTGGCTCTGGACAACTGTGGGGAAAAGGATTGAACAACGATACTGCATTCTCTGTCAAAAATGGAAATTACATTCCAGAACCTCAGACAGACTTTATCTTTGCAGTTGCAGGAGAAGAACTGGGCTTTGTGGGGAGCCTTATCATCTTAGTGTTATTGCTGTTGATCGTAATAGAGTGTATTTTAGTAGGTAGAAAAGCAAAAGATCTGCCTGGAAAACTAATTTGCGGAGGTGTTGCTGCCTGGATCGGCTTTCAAACCTTTGTTAACATCTGTGTTGTCACAGGATTGATGCCAAATACAGGGCTGCCGCTGCCTTTTGTCAGCTACGGACTCACCTCCCTGGTAAGTCTTTTTATAGGAATAGGCCTTGTATTAAACGTAGGCCTTCAACCTCTAAAATACAGAATGGAGGGTTTTTAAAATGAATATTGGACTAATCGCACATGATTCCAAGAAAAAATTGATGCAGAATTTTTGTATTGCTTATCGGGGAATCTTATGCAAAAATGATTTATTTGCAACAGGAACTACAGGACGGCTGATTGAAGAAGTGACTAATCTATCAATTCACAAATACCTTGCAGGACACTTGGGCGGAGCTCAGCAGCTTGGCGCTCAGATAGAACACAATCAAATTGACTTGGTCATTTTCTTGCGCGACCCGTTGAGTCCAAAATCTCATGAACCAGATGGCAACAATGTGGTTCATTTATGTGACATTCATAATATTCCATTGGCAACGAATCTTGCTACAGCAGAATTATTGATCAAATCCTTAGACAGAGGAGATTTAGAGTGGCGTGAAATGTACAAATAGAAAAAAAAGAACGAAATTTGCGGGAGTTTTTTTATCCTTCCTTTTGCTTTGCGGATGCGGTCAGAGTACCCCTTTAGAAAATGCCTATGATATCTCTGAGAGCAGTAAGCTGTTTGGACTATATTCCAAGAGCAGCGGTATTTCCAGTTCCTTTTTTGCAGAAGAACTCTGCATTGCCGGAACAGAAGATCTTTTAAGGGAAGGCATTACAGCATCCCTTTCCGAAGGAGCCGGATTGTTTGATCTCCAGGAATGTACCATGAAATTTGGAAAAAATGTCCATGAGCGTTTATATCCGGCCAGCACTACAAAGATTTTAACTGCTTATGTGGCGTTAAAACATGGAAAGTTAACTGACACAGCAACGGTAACGGAAGCAGAGCTTCAATTAGAAGCTGGTTCCTCCACTTGCGGACTTTCCGCAGGTGATACCACCACGCTGGAGCATTTGTTATATGGGCTGATTTTATCCAGCGGCAATGATGCCGCAAATGTGATTGCAGACATGATTTCCGGAAGTTCCCAGGAGTTTGCCAAATTGATGAATGAGGAAGCCAAAAAAATTGGCGCCACCAATTCACACTTTGTCAATCCCCATGGATTACAGAATCCAGAACACTATACCACAGTTTATGATATGTATCTGATTTTTCATACAGCCCTTCAGAATGAAGAATTTGAAAAAATAATCAGCAGCCAGAACCATACCGGAGAATTTACCAATTCTGCAGGTGAGTCTTTTACGAAAGAGTGGACTACCACAAATAAGTTTTTAAATGGAGAAAAGACGCCGCCGGAGGGAATTCAGGTAGTTGGCGGAAAAACAGGGACCACCAGCGACGCTGGAAACTGCCTGGTACTCTACAGTAAAAAGGGGGAGAACCCGTATATTTCCATTGTCTTCAAAGCAGAGGGACCAGATAATCTATATGCAGAAATGACAGAAATGTTAGAAGAAATTTTAAAATAATGGTTGTATTTCTTGTAAATATATACTATAATTACCATATGAAAAACACTGTTGTCATACAAAATAACGAAACTTTTGGTTAATTATCAGAAAT
>JAAWBG010000026.1 GCA_022792535.1 Lachnospiraceae bacterium | reverse complement strand
ATGTCGTCCTGTTTTTTCTCATCACGGGAGAAAATACGGATTTCTTTAAGATCTGTTTTCAGAAAACGATTTAAGACTGCGTTTCCAAAAGACCCTGTACCGCCTGTGATCATCAATGTTTTTCCTGTAAATAAAGACATACCTTTCCTCTCCTTACATCAAAAATACTGTTTAGGTAATTGCGAAACTATTAAATTATCAAAATTTCATGTACAATTTCTACATTTTCTCTTAAATATTTTCATCATACAAAAGGCCGAAATGCTGGACGCACCGAACATTCCAGCGAGCCTCTTAATACAAAGAACCATGTTCAGCAAAGGCTTCCATGCTTCTTTGAGTCTCGCTTCCATGGTGCTGAAATGCATTTCTCACCTTTTATATGAGAAAATATTTATATTCAAATTTTTTGAATTGTACATGAAATTAGTACAATTATTGAGTTTCGCAATTACCTAAAAATACTGTTCCTTCTTATTCCTGTCCATACTGCGCAGTAACCTCATTCATCTTTCTGCCATCTAAAAAACCTGTAACCTTAAGAATTCCTTTTTCGCCTTCCGTATAAAATATGTTACATTCAGGAGACGAGCCTTTCCTCTTATAAACTTTCTGATCATCTGAAATTTTGCTGATAAAATATGCTACTCTTCTGATCTCTGCATTTGTGACAGGTTCTATTGTAATCAAATGTTCTTCTTTTGATTCTGTTACCACAAAGCCAAATATTTTGAAAGGCATGTTCTTTACTTTCTCTTCATAAGAATCGTAAAATAACTCTTCTTTTGGAATATCTCCCATGCAGAATTCTGAAAAAAGAGTAGTGAATTTTTCTGCCCCTGTTTTGCTTAGGTGATCTGTATCCATAAAAAGCAGTTCTTCTCCTGAAAAATAATTTTCTCTGCAGAGATTAAAATCATAATACTTTACGCCTGTTCCCTGTATGATATCATTTACAACCTGAATGTAATCATCATAATTGCCCAGACGATATAATCTAAAATCCGGCATAGGGCTTGAAATCAGTGTAAGTTCTATGTCATGTTCCTGACAGAACTTTATGATCTTTTGAAGAGATTTTCTCCAATCGGTTGAAATATTTTCTTCTTTGATTGGCGCGAAATCCTGACCTGTCCAATAAGTTCCCTTCTCTACTTTTTCGTTGCTTGCCACATACCCTTTTTCTGCATAGTATTCTTTTTCTGTGGTAACAAAATCATATTTATACTCTCTATATATCTTTGTATTTTTCCGTTGGATAATATTTTTCATATAATTCAAGTCGGAAAAACTCTCCCAATATCTCCTTGCAGGAATAAAACTGTTGACATAATATTCCTTCGAGCTGGCATGCAGCAGATAATCCAATTTGTTGAGTGAAGGTTTCATATAATCTGAAAGCAGATAGGTACTTGTCATTTCTGTTCTCTTCTTATACGCTGGATGCATGGCAATTCCATAATATATTTCCAGATACACATGCTCTATCTTATTTTTTTTAGCCGCTTCCTTAATCACTGCAAGAGAACCATCCAGGTCCTGAGAAGAGGTTCCAGCATTAAAAGTGTTTTTCTGCCATAACTTATCTGCAATCTCTGGCACAAAAGATCGGTAGCAATGAGAGGAACCTACAAACAAAACATCAATATTCGATTCCTGAGTATATAACTCATGCATCATAATCCGGCTGGTAGAATACCAGACGGTATCATCCACTACCATATAGGAAAAAATTTTTCCCCAGATGAAAAATACAATTCCAAAACTTAAGAGACAGATAAATACTTTAATTTTTCCCATGACTATTCCCTCATCAGAACTGAAAATAAATAAATTGACCTGCATCATACTGAATTCCATAAATGCCGAACAAAATCGTTCCCCAGATCAGACCCAGATAGAGCGTCCATCGAATATATAATTTCTGTTTGTTTACCAATCCAAAAACAGATATCTTTTTCTCGTGCAGAATATCGACTGTCATGAGAAGCACGGCTCCCGCCAACAGTAAGATCCAGTCTATCTTTCGAAAATCCACTCCCAATATCCCGACGGTGCTGATCTGAGAAAACATCTGTGCAATAATTTGAAAAGCGGTTTTCAGATTTCCCGCCGCAAAAAATATCCACGCAAAATCTACTGCCAAAAAAGTAAATATGATCTTTCCAAAATGCAAAAACCAGGAGTATTTTTTTTTAGGAACACTATGTCTTTCTTTCCAGCTTTTATACAAATCTTCCAGGATCTGATATATGGCATTTACCCCCCCCCACGCCAGAAAACTCCAGCTGGCTCCATGCCACAGGCCGCTGACCGAAAACACCAGAAAAATATTCCGGTATTGTTTTAGTTTTCCTTTTTTGCTTCCTCCTAATGGGATATAGAGATAATCTGTAAACCATGAGGTAAGGGAAATATGCCACCTCCGCCAAAATTCCTTTACGCTGTCTGCCAGATAAGGCTGTCGGAAGTTCCCTGTCAAAGTAATCCCCATCACCTGTGCCGCTCCGCGGGCAATATCTGTATATCCGCTGAAATCACAATAGATCTGAAATGCAAATAAGATAGACGCCATCCCAATCTCAGCAAACCCGTATTCTGCGTAAGAATGATATACTTGATTTACATACAGAGAAATCCGGTCTGCGATAACCAGCTTTTGGAAAAGTCCCCATCCCATTAACAGAAACCCCTCCCGGATCCGGTCAAAATTCCAAACTTCTATCTTTTTCATAGTTTGAATTTGAGATAAGAGATTTTTTGAGCGTTCAATAGGTCCCGCTACCAACTGGGGAAAAAAGGACACAAACAATGCATACCTAAAAATATTTTTTTCTACTGGAATCTCCCCGCGATACACATCAATCATATAGCCCAATGCCTGAAAGGTATAAAAAGAGATCCCCACTGGCAGCAAAAAATCCATTTGATATTCTATGATAGAAATACCACACTTACTTAAGATCTGATTCAGACTGTCAATCAGAAAACCTGCATATTTAAAAAAGATCAATAGAAGAAGATTACTGCCGATTCCTATAGCCATACTCAGTTTTTTCAGAGTCTCTCTTCTTCTATCCTGGGCAGCTTTTTCGCATCCTACCATCACCAGGCTGCTCAGATATGTAACCATGGTAGAAAATATCAACAAAATAACATGCTTTGGATTCCAGCTCATATAAAAATAATAACTGGCAGCTAAGATCCAGATATACCGGATTCTTTTGGGAATGAAAAAGTATATTCCTGTTACAACAGGAAAAAATACCAAAAAATCAATAGAATTAAAAAGCATCTCCTTTTCCTCCAGCTTGCGAAATCTCTAGCTTATAACTTATACTGATTTTCCCAACTTTAACTTTTTCCTTCCAATATATCTGCAATTCGCTCGCAAGCATGTCCATCCCCATAAGGATTTGCCGCTCTGCTCATCTTTTCATACTCCTGTTTGTTTTCCAACAGTAATTTGAAATTTTTATATATGGTCTCTTCCTGAGTTCCCACTAATTTCAGCGTTCCTGCTGCAATTCCCTCCGGACGTTCTGTGGTATCACGCATTACCAATACTGGTTTGCCAAGAGAGGGAGCCTCCTCCTGAATACCTCCAGAATCTGTCAATATCATGTTGGAACGGGCCAGAAAATTATGAAAGTCCAGAACATCCAATGGTTCAATGATGTGAATTCTTTTATCTCCTCCCAGAATAGATTCCGCAGTCTCTCTTACCTGCGGATTCATGTGGATGGGATATATTACTTTCAGATCGCTGTGTTCCTCACAGACACGCCGGATTGCCCGGAACATATGCTTCATGGGTTCTCCCAGATTTTCTCTGCGGTGAGCTGTTATCATAATCAGCCTGCTGTTTTCGGCCCAATCTAATTCTTTATGTTCATAATCTTTTCTCACAGTTGTTTTCAGGGCGTCAATGGCTGTATTTCCTGTCACATAAATCGAGCTCCCTTTTTTTCCTTCCCGCAACAGATTATCCCTGGATATTTTTGTGGGAGCAAAATTATATTCTGCAATAATTCCCACTGCCTGACGGTTAAATTCTTCTGGATAAGGAGAATGAATATTATAGGTACGCAGTCCTGCTTCCACATGTCCTACCGCGATATGTAAATAAAAACAGGCAAGGGCAGTTGCAAATGTAGTGGAAGTATCCCCATGCACAAGCACAACATCCGGCTTCACTTCCTCTAAAATCGTCTTGATCCGGTCAAGGATATTTGTGGTCACATCAAACAGCGTCTGTCGCTCTTTCATGATAGACAGGTCATAATCAGGAACCACGGAAAAGGCTTCCAGCACCTGATCCAGCATCTGCCTGTGCTGGCCAGTTACACACACGATAGTTTTTAATTTTTTTCTAGATCTCAGTTCTTTTATCAAAGGACACATTTTGATTGCTTCCGGTCTGGTGCCAAAGACGAGCATTACTTTTTCCACTATTCTATCCTTTCTTTCACCTGTAAAATATTCTCCTGCATATTGTCTCATGGATATTCCGACAGACCCTTCTGCTTATTCTGCTTCCACCTGAAACATGCGCATCCAAAGTTCCACTGTAAGAAATCTTCGCAGCATAATATTATCCTTGTCCTTTTTTTCATAAATTTTGCAAAGTTTATCTACTTCAAAAAATTTTTTGCTGCGAGCATTGCCTAAAAAATCTTTCATTGCCTCATCAGGAATTTTGTATAACCATTTTTCAGAAGGCGCCGGAAATCCCAACTTATTTTTTCTCCAGACAACTTTATCTGGCAGCCTCTTGTTAATAAAAGTTCGCAAAGGTACTTTTGTATAACCATTTGAAATTTTATCTGTAATGGAAACAGATAATGCTGTTTCAACATAATCCACATCTAAAAAAGGCACTCTGGATTCCACAGAATGTGCCATGGAATTGCGATCTTCATGATGAAGCAAGGCTGGAAGGCTTCCATACTGCAGATCACATAACTGCTGTTCTATACTGCTTTTTTTCTTGATAAACATGGAAATACTGTCTGCATTTACTGAGTCCTTTACCCTCTTTGTCACATATTTTCCTCTTGTTCTTCTAATATAGAACTGTCTGATCTTCCAATTGTTAAAATAAAAAACATACTTCACCAGTTCCTTATAACTCATGGCAGAAGCTTTGCATATCTTTCTGGCCTTTTTCAATGTCTGTCTGATATTACCTTTTCGAAACAAATCCGCAATATAAGTGGCATAATAAGAATAGTAGCCTGCCAGCGTTTCATCTCCTCCTTGTCCATCTAACACAACGGAACAGTGATTTTTCTTTGCTTCTTGAAATACTTCATATTGGGTAACCAGATGAAAATCCAAGTTCGGTTCATCCTGATGCCAGATCACTTTTTTCAGCCGTTCCAAAATATCCTGATCCCTTTGCAAAACTTTATATCCCTCACAGCCCAGAAATTCATTGACTGCATCACTATATTCCGTCTCATCAATCTGAGGAATATCTGGAAAATGTGAAGTAAATGTTTTCATTTTTCTTTCACCCAAATTTTCACTTGCAATAGCCACAATTGTTGAACTGTCTAGTCCCCCTGACAAGCAGCTTCCTATGGGCGCATCAGAACGCAGACGGAGTTTTACTGCTCTTTCCAAAGCTGCGCCTATTTCTTTGACCTGCGCATGCCTGCCATGATTCCCAGGTTTATAATATCTTTCTTCCTTCCATTCAACCACTTGCTTCAAATCATCCGAAAACTGGATTCTTATATTTGTCCCGGCTTTCACACACCTAATATTTTTAAAACAGGTTCTTTGAGAATAATCTGCTAGTCCATACAAAATAAAATGTGCCAAAACTTCCTCGTCTGCCTGGCGTTTCACTGTATCGTCTTCCAATATCTGTTTGATTTCAGAGGCAAAAAGTATTTTGTTCTTTTTTCTACAGCAATAGAGTGGTTTTACCCCGAATCTGTCCCGGCTTATAAACATTTCCCTGTTTTCAAGATCATAAATGCAGAATGCCCACATTCCATTCAAATGTTTTACACATTCCTTTCCCCACTTTTGGTAAGCTGCCAGCAGAACTTCCGTATCGGTATCAGAGATAAATTTCTCCCCCTCCTGAATCAATTGTTCACGCAACTCAATATAGTTATATATTTCACCGTTAAACGCCGCTACATAATTCCCTTTTTTCATTGGCTGATGCCCTGCTGTCGATAAATCTAAAATGGACAATCTTCTATGCCCTATACCAATCCTCCAATGGTCTGAGGCTACCGTTTCCAGAAAAGGATCCGAAGTTTTGCAGTCTCTTCCTCCAGCAAAGGCCACACTCTTGTCTGAGACTAAAACAAAGCCTTCATCATCGGGTCCTCTATGCCTGATAACATCATTCATTTTTTTCAGGGTATTGACTGGAAAATTTCCCGTCAGATCACAGCACACACTAATTCCGCACATTTCCTTTCTCCTTTTCCTTTCTTCACAACTCCTATTTTCTGCCTAATATCCTAATGCATGTAATCCCCTGCAAAACATAGATCACAGATAGTGTAATGGACTGGATCATTAAATAGTAGAAAACAGAAAATTGAAATGCATAAGCCAAAACAGAACAGACAATTACACCAGTCATCTGAAGAATCTGAAATCCTAACAGTTTTTTCTGTTTTTGGTTTACCACTGCAATCCCTGTTAATGGGTATACAATAAACCGAATGCAGTATAAGCCCGCCATAACGCGGATGAATTTTCCAATTCCCTGCCATGCGCTTCCAAAAACCAATACAAATATTGCTTCACCCCAAAGCAGCAGAACTGCCAGGGGAATGATCCATATTATCGCTATAACCATTACAAGTTTATACATATATAGTCTGCTTTGTCTTAGATCCATGTCATGCAAGGATAATTTCCGCATAATCAGCTGCCGCAGAACCTCACTTATCATGGAAATGGGCATGGACAAGACACGATTTACCAAAGCATAGATTCCCAGTGTATCTGCTGTATACAAAATCCCTATTGCAAAAACAGATATCTCACTGGTAAAGTGATTGATAAAATTCGCAGGCAGCTGATACAAGGGAAATCTTTTATACTGCATCATCTCTCTGGAAATATCACGTAAAACAATATTTGCTTTCCTGATATTTGAATGAATCAAATTCTTTGCCAGGCTAGCGCATCCAAAAAACAGACTCAATACATATCCAATTACAAGCCCTAAATATCCCATTCCACAGAAGGCCAGGGCACATTGCATCATTCCCAATGCAAATGTTCTTACAATTGCAGAAACTGCAATATCCCTGTGCATTTCCAACCGGTAATTATAAGCCACCAGCAAATTATAGATCCCATAAATCCCAGCACTGATTGGTAAAAAATACAGCCACTTTCCATCTTTTACATGCAAGACAGATACAATAAGATTTTTTCCGGCAAATACTGTCATGGCGATCATCACTGTGGCAATCAGAACAACAAAAATCGTTCCGAAAAACAACTTTTGTGCGCACTCTGTATTTTCAGCGACTATAACAGATTCTTCATAAGAAAGGGTCACAATAATCAGCAGTATGGAAACTCCGGAAGAAAACATCCCAAACATTCCAAATTGCGCCGGCGTATACAGCCTGGTTACAAATGGCTGCATCAGAAAATTTAAAATTTGTGCTATCGTTGTTCCCCCAACCACAACTGCCAGAGCTTTTACCAGCTGATTTTCCGACAACCTACTTATCCTTCTGCCCATCCTCTATCACCTTTTTTAATTCTTTGTAAAAATCCTGATAGGATTCCGCTTCTTTTTCAATTGCTTTTTGAATTTTTCTTTTATCTGGCTTATTCATAAATTTTATGGTATATTTTGCAATCTCCTGCTTTTCTCTTTTGGAGTAAAACTTCCTTTTTACATAGTAGTGACCTTCCAATCCCAGTCTGTCATAAAGATCTTTAATCTTTGTCTTATGTGTTTCATCTTCCATTTTCCAGGGATCCAATGTGATCGTCGGCACCCCGTTTTTCAAAGAAAGGATTGTTCCATGAAAATATCTTGTGAACGTAATGGAAAAAAAGGAAAAGACTCTGCTCCACTCAAAGGGCGTCAGCCCTTCCAAAAAACAATCACATTTTTTTATTCTGGTATACAATGCCACAACTTGATACTGTCCATGGAAAAGATCCCACACCAAATTTCCAATGTTGTCATCCCCCATGATTCCAATCACTGGTTTTGTCAGATCAATTCCTCTGTTTATCAATTTTTCTTCTAACCGGCCCATCTTCACTGGTATGCGCTCTAAGTCTAAAAATAATGTGGGATCACAATTATGGCGTAAGTTTAGATCAGGATTTACAGAAAGCAAAAAATTTTCAGTGGCGCAGTCTCTGACACCAAGATAACGCATATCTGACATTGCCTGATCAATATACCTGACCTGCTCTTTTGTGATATTTGGAAAATACATTCTGTCGGAAGATGCTGCATAACTGAATTTTTCAGCGCCAAGATCCCTATTTAAAAAATAAGGATTGGGAAAAGCATACGTTAAAAATTCCCACACACAATCACTTCCAACAATCACAATATCATAACGTCCTTTTATCTCTTTCAATAACTCTTCTTCACCATCTGAAATAATCTGATACTCTGAGAGAGGCAGACAGCTTCTATTTTTTTCAAAGGCCTGTTTCAGTCTCTCTAACTCTCTCAGGCTCTTTGGATTTCGAAGATACAAAAGAAAATGCGTCATCTTCTGCCTCCATGTATAGGGATAATCCTGAGTGCCAAACAGATACTCTCTCCGATCCGTTGTATAATTAAATTGCAGCCTTCTCTGGCTGTAATCAATTACTTCCACATAGGCCTGTGGAAAATCTTGTTTTAACCGATTAATCAGTGAATAGCACTGCATAAAAGCTCCGTAATTGATACATCTGTGAAACGTAAGAACACCAATTTTTATCTTTTTCATACACGCTTCCTCACTTTCTGACTATCTCCTTTTTCTCCATGAATCAAAACTGCCCAGATCAATGAAAACCAGAACACCTCATCAATCACATAATTTGCACTGAACATCAGATGAATCAAAGGATATAGCATCACAATGATCAAAAAATACTTTTCCAGTCCTTCTTGATTCCGCCATCTGCTGTACAAAGCGGCCAAAATCCCTGTCCAAAACAGCAGATAAAGAAATCCCCCCTCAAACAATACCTGCAGAATAAAATTATGAGGTTCATAGTGTTCTAGATAACTTGAGGCTAAAATGCCATATCCAGCTATAGGCCTTTCTTTGATAAATTCCTGATATATCCCATAGATAATATCCCGGCCGGAAGTTTTCGAAAAATCTATTCCTGCGCCTGAAATATATTCAAAAACTCTGTGAATCCTTGTATAGAATATGGGATGATCAATCAGTACTGTTACAATAAAGGCCAGCAGGCCCATACACATCAAAAATCCCAGAATCCATATAGTAAAAGAAAAACGTTCATCCTGAAAGGTCCACCAGGTCAGAACAGACAGATAGACCATAATCAGAACAATCCCGGCCCTTCCGCCGGTAAACAGCACAAAACACACAAGCGCTGCAGATAAAAACATTCTGCATACACTATTGGTCACTATATTTAACCGTGACAGATACACTGTCTTTTTTTTGATCATCAGTAAAAACGTATTGATCCCAAAAGCAAATGCCATAAAATATGAAGCTGATTGATATGTCGCTCCGCCAAAAGTATCCAGGGAATTAGAAACATCCCCTGCAGAGGCAAGCACTGCTCTCAATCCTCCTAAAAATACAATCAATACAAACCAATCCAACGCATCTATGACATCTGACAGATCGCAGAAATCCCGCAAATTTAAAACTGCAAAAATGGCCATATACTGCCATACCAGCAGATATACCATATGGCTTTTCACTTCTCCCGTAAAATATCCATACCGGACGCCATTGCTCAAGATCAGGCAGAAAAATAGAATTGGAATCAAAAGCACCGCTATTTCAATGACTTTTATTCTTTTAATCCTTATATACTGATCTATTCTGAAAAGCATATTGATCAAAAATAATATCAGCAAAAATATCTGGTATTCATTTGACCCTTCACTTCCCATATATCTTTTTCCTAAAAGAGACTGAATCGAGAAAAAGACACTTTCACTCATTGCTGAAAGCAGAAAAAAAACTGCCATCCATTTTCTTTTTTCCACTGATCTGCTTATTGACATCATAGATAGAACGTTCCCTCCAGATGACACACTTTTCTAGTATCAAGAATCACCTTTCCCTGAAGTTTGTCCATATTTTCTCTGATTTCTTCATGTGCTACCAACAACACAACGAAATCTATATCTGCCAGAAATTGTTCCAAATCATGATATTGATTCTCCACCACATCTTCCAAAATATATGGATCATATACTTTTACCAGATTCCCGCTCAAATGTCTCTTCATGCTGTCTAGCATCTGCAAAGCAGGGCTCTCTCTCATATCATCCACATTTTCCTTATATGTCAGTCCGTATAATCCAACACGGCTCACATCCTGAAGTCCTGCCTCCTGCATGATTTCATAAATACGCTCTAGTACAAATTCCGGCATAGAATCATTTATTTTGCGTGCTGCTAAAATAATATTGGCAAGCCCTGGATAATCTCCCACCAGAAACCAGGGATCTACCGAAATGCAATGTCCGCCTACCCCTGGTCCCGGCGAAAGTATATTTACTCTTGGATGCTTATTGGCAATCCTTATAATCTCATAGACATCCATATGATCAGAGCGGCAGATCTTAGCCAATTCATTGGCATATGCAATATTGATATCCCGAAAAGTATTTTCCACCACTTTCGTCATCTCAGCTGTTCTGATATCTGTTACAACAATTTCTCCTTTGCAAAAAGATCTATAGATACCTTTCACTTTTTCTCCAATTTCCCGTATATCCGCCCCAATAGTCCGGGAGTTATGTTCTAACTCATAGACCATATTTCCTGGAATAATCCGCTCTGGCGCATGAACCAGATAAATATCCTGGTTCATGATAAAACCACTGTCTGTAATAATTGGACGGACATATTTGTCAATAGTTCCTGGAGAAACCGTGGACTCAATAATAATAACTGCTCCTTTTTGACAGCAGGAAAGCACATTTTTCACAGCAGCAATCACATACTCCGCATCTATTTTTTTACTGAGCTCATCGTAAGGCGTAGGCACAGAAATAATGTAGGTGTCTGTTTTCTGATATTCATGGGAAAATTTTATTCCTGCCCGCAGCGCATCTGAAAATAATGTTTCCAGGCCCTTTTCCTGAAATGTAATCTTTCCCTCCTTCAAAGTATCTACCAATTTCTGATTGTAATCGGTTCCTGTTACTTCCACTCCATTAGACGCCAGCATTAAAGCAGTGGGCAGTCCGATATAACCAAGTCCTATTACATTTACCATACCTTTTTCCTTTCTCTGTTTGTATGTGCTCTGCCACAGATTTTTGTATCTCTGCAAATTACATGCATTCTCTATCATAAATTTCTCTCATATTTACAAATGCAAACTTATCTGAGTTTTTTTTCACCATCTCTATAAGATTTTCCATATTATCAATTGTCTTCTGATCTGCCAATTTAGGATGACAGATCAGGGAAACATACGCATCCTGATCTCGGCAGTGATACTTTTTATAAAGCAGTTGCAAATCTCCAAACAAAATCTTATACCCTCTGGAATCCAGAGATAGAATCCCATATCCAAAAGCCCTTCTCCAAACATTTCTGACAAGTGCAGACAGTTTCCTTTCCCTTTTATGGGGAAATTTTATGCTGCTTCCATAAACAGGATGGTTGGGAACATGCCAATCTTCTCTAGGTACCTTCAAAAACCGGAAAACATTGTTTCGAACCGTTCCCACTGGTACCTCAAATACAGCTTTTTCACTTTTCTCTGCATCATGGGAAATCCCTTTTTTTGCATTAATCCACCAATTTAGCTTCTGGGGCACTTTTTGAAAATCGTAATCATTTACTGCTCCTTTCGCCACTAATCTAGGAGCAACAGAAGATTCAATCCCTATCTGATATTTTAACATGCATGCTATTATTTTTTCTTCTGGCTGCAGGCAGAAGCCGCCTGCCCGGTAAGCAATACACTTATAATCTTTATCCTCTTCTAACTGTTTTTCCAAATACTCTTTTCCCATTTGAAAGATCTCTTCCATGGAACTGGAGGATTCCTTGGAAAAATAATGCAATTTGTAACTGTCCACATCCATATTCCATTTCCCATTTTCCCAAGTAGATTTCATCCAATTAGGATGCAGATGCAGCTGAACATCCTGTCCTTTTTCATTCATATATTTTATCTGCCGGCCAAAGGAATCTGGATATTCCATCAACTTATATTTTTCGTACTGAAAAACAGAACAGACATCTGCAAAAAACGTTCCAGATACTCTCTGCCGATACAGCATATCAATAATTTTTCTGCTGGGGACAAATAAAATCTCTTCCTCAGATCTCTTGTTGTCTCCCAGAAACAGTTCATAATCAAAGGTAAGACATATGTACAGCATCTTTTTCTCCTATTCCTGCAGATCCTTCCATTTATGTATTTCCTCATCAATTGCATCCTGATATCTTTTCCATTTATTTTCAGACCGCATCTGCATGGCCAGGCAGAACAGCCGATACATGCCTGGGCGAATTTCTTTTCGAAACAAATAACCTTCCTGTAATTTTCCGCCAAATCGTTCTTTGAACCTCTGTATTCCATGGTATTTGCTGTCTGGTTCTTCCTTGATCCTGCATCCCACAAAACTGTATTGTCTGGTTCCATATTCTTTTAAAAAACGTATTACTTCCCACTGAAGTAAATTTGCAGCGCCGGCTTCAGGAGCGTTCTTGGTAGCCCCATACATATAATATCCCATCACTTGGTTGTAAAAAATCAACGCTCCTGCCTGCGGCACCTCTTCCTTATATGCAATAAAAATCCTGGTGTTCTCCGGCATCGCTTTTAAAATTTGAAGATAGTATTCCTTTCCGCTGGAGGACTGCCTGCTTCGTTCCCAGGTTTCTCTATCTAAAGACAAATAGTCTTCTAACAATTCTGTTGCGCCCTGTTTTACAAAAACCTTATTCTTTTCTGCCCTCCGCACAGCATTTCGATGTTTGCTGTGCATTCCCATCAGCAATGTCTCTTCTTCTCTATTTTCCAGATCCAGAATATAATTTCCCCATGGAATCACTTTGCTCCCATCTGGAAAATCTGAAAATGTTGCAGATGCCGGTGCATACAGCCATTGCAGATGATAAATTTCTGCCAATGTTTCTGCTGCATCATTTAAGAATTTTTTTGTATTGGGTAACGCTTCTCCTCTCAAACACAAGGGTTCGCTGAGAAATAATCCAAATTGAAAGAAAAAGGCTTTTCTGTTTTTCACTGGAA
This sequence comes from Lachnospiraceae bacterium, assembly GCA_022792535.1. Lineage (GTDB taxonomy): Bacteria > Bacillota > Clostridia > Lachnospirales > Lachnospiraceae > Petralouisia. The sequence goes on along the minus strand of JAAWBG010000026.1, from coordinate 4,143 downwards.
TCACAAAATTGTCATCATAGACGTATACCAATTGTTCTTTTCTGATCTGGGCGTATGTTTCATATTCTTTTTGAAAAAAAATATTTCCTTTTTCCTTCAAAAATCCTTTTATCATTTCCGGCAATTCATCGTAGTTTCCGCTTATTTCCACCATTACTTTTTTCCTTTTCGAATCTTCTTATTGCATATTTCATCACCCTTGTATATTGTCGGGCTACATCCTCATAATCATACTGCAGTGCATTTTTTCTGGCGTTTTCTCTGATTGCTTCATATGCTTCCGTATCCATCTCAACACATCTTCTGACTGTTTCGCGGAAGCTGTCCACACTTCCCGATTGGAAACAATATCCATTTCCCCGACTGACTCTGTCAACATTCACTTTATTGTTTTCTGACACGACAGGAAGAGCGCATGATTGTGCATCATAAAAACTCAAACTGCACTGTTGGGGAAATACTGACAGATCGGCCGCCTGGTAAAACTTGTGCAGTTCTGTATAGGGCTGTGTGGGAAAACGCAGAATTCTATTTTTGCTTTCTTTAAAAATATGCTCCACTTCTTTTCCATACTCACCAACTGCAGTTCCCACAGCAATCAGTACTACTTCTTTTTTTTCTGATATTTTTTCTCTGAATGCGCGAGCCAGAAGTTTTCCATTTTTTGCTCTGTCAAGTTTTCCAGTATAAACTACCACAAAGGCGTCTTCTGATATGTCATATTTTTTCCTCATCTCATCTCTTATCTGCTGATTAGGTTCAAACAGCATGGTGTCTGTTCCAAAGGAAATAAAAGGCGTTAACTTTTCTGGTATGCCAAGACATCTGTTTACATAGTCATCATCCTGTGTTCTGATAACAATCCATCTGTTTCTTTTAATAATCGGCGTTATTCTTTTTCGAAAATAAAACCGAAACACATTTCTCCATGAATTCTGCGAAGCCATTTCCAGCATATGATTATCAAATATCATCGGCATATTCAAATACCTGGCGTGTTTTGCAATATTCATTGCCGATAAAGTATCATTCGTATGTACCATAAGAATATCCGGTTCTTCCGATTTTATCTTTTTTAGATACCCTGGCTGGTAAATCACTCTTCCGCTGACTACTTTAAAATATGGAAGCCGAACGATGCGAACCTTATTTGTCTGTTCATATTCTCTATCTAACTGTTCTGTATCTCCGCTGCAAAGTCCCTTGAAAATGGGATGTCTTTCCGGCGTTTCTGCTGTATATATCACAACTTCATGCCCTTGCTTTGCCTGGAACTTTGCCAGCAAATTGATCTGATATCCAAAATTCGGATGAAACATTTCATCCCAATGCAGAATCTTCATTCCTTTTCCACTCCTCAAGAAATGCTGTAACATCTGTCTCTTTGGTTACGCATTTTTTCATTTTCTCAACATGATCCCACCATGAAATTTTTTCAAGCTGACGGATCGTTTCATCATCAAATCTTTTTGAAATTAACTTGGCTGGTACCCCCCCCCCACACCTCATAAGGGCCTACATCCTTTGTCACAACTGCACCCATGCCAATCACTGCGCCATCTCCAATTGTCACTCCGCCTTTGATCAGACAATGATCTCCAATCCAGACATCATTTCCAATTCTGCTTTCTCTGCTGGCTCTGTACTCATTTTCTCCCAGGTTGACACCCATACAATTTTTTCCTTTGATAAAAGCCGGTGAAGTAGAAACCCATTTATATGGATGTTGGGCTCCTCCAATCACACAGTTATCTGCTATGGAACAAAATTTACCGATTTTGGCGCCGACAACCGTACAATAATTTCCTACGTAGGAATAGGCTCCAAGTGAAGAATTTACCAAATTGCTTCCAGAGCATACTTTTGCGCTTTTATGTATTTTGCAGTTTCGAACTGCCGGTATCTGTATCTTCTTCATAAATTTTGCAAACAAATATGTAACTCTCATGTTCTTATTCCCTCCCTGCAAAATGGCTCATGATTATATCGTAATCCACCTGCACAGTATAATGACTCTCCAAATAATCAACCCCATTTTTCCCCAATTCAGATAAATCTTTTTCTGACAACAGGACATTCATTCCTCTTATAAAATCTTCCGTACGATTGCTTTTTACCGAAACTCCGAATTTTCCTCTTTCTATAACTTCTCCAATATCTGTGCTGGTGTCAGTCAGTGCCAGTACAGGTATTCCAGCCTGCATGTAAGATAAGATTCTAGATGGAAAATTAGGAATACTGAAGCGATGATCTAAAAATATCATGCCGATGTCAGAAGCCGGCACAATTTTGTCATAGTCTTCTTTGGGCAGTTCTTTCATCAGCTTCACATTCTCCGGATTTTCTGCCTTAATAAAAGCTTCTAATTTTTTGTATTCTGTTCCGTTTCCTATAACCAAAAAATATACTTTTGAGTTTCCTTTTACACATTTTAGACACTGGACTAAAAAAGGGATTCCCTGAGGCTTTCCCAGATTTCCTCCATATAAAAACAGATGGCACTCGACTGGTATTCCTAATTTTTCACGAATCTCTTTTTTTTCTTTCTCTGAAACGGTTTGATATATTGGTTCTATACAGTTAGGACAAAGCTCTATTTTGTCTGCACCTATCTTGGGATTATGCCTCTTGATATATGTTATGTTGGCCTGAGACATACAGCCAATATAATCAGAATCTTTATATAACCTCTCTTCTTTTTTCCTGAAATATCTATATAAAACTCCTTTTACTCCTCTTTTAGTAAGCATTCCAAGATCCACTGCATTCTGGGGAAAAATATCTTTTAACATAAGATACGTAACTGCCTGATCTCTCTTTTTTACATAATTTACTGCTTTTTGCAGTGTAATCGGCGGCGTAGAATATAAAACCAGATCAAATTTTATATTTCCATAATATTTTTTGACAGCTTTTATAAACAAAGTTTCCAACGTTATCATTGAGATCCCCTTTTCTACCTTGTTTGTCTTTTGGATATTTCCTATCCGCAGCTTTACAATATTAAGTCTTTCCTCCGTTTTCAAATAGGTTGTTTTTACTTTCTTTCTTCTTTCTACCGGAGATATAATAGATACGCAATGCCCTTCTATATAAAATTTCCTCAAGAGATCTGTATATATATTTCTTTCCTCTATGCTAACGAAATCTGCCAATGTCAAAAATAAAATATTCATTTTGCCCTCATTTCCCATCAGGAGCGGTATAATGGAAAGAATCTGGATTCTTTCTCAAAATCACCTTCTTCTCTCATCTCCACAAGACGTTGGTACAGCTCTTCATCAAAGATTTTTCTTCCAATATAAAAGTCTGCAATTCCATTGGGCGCAAAGGATTTTTTATAGCGGAAAATCCCATCATCTGCCCCATAGCCCCCTCCCAGTACAAAATTCTTCAGCCCTTTTTCTTTCAGCCATTTCATCATTTCATACTTTAAAAAATCATTAGGCCGCAGTGCAAAGTACTCTCTGTCTGTTCCTCCCAGATAGGAATAAGCATTCTCAGCTCCATATAAAACCAGCTCAGCCGCTATAATTTTTCCTTCATACAACACATAAAAGTAGACCATATTTTCCTTCATCTGGCTTATCGTCCGAAAGAAATTCTCAGAAAAATAAAACTGCCTGTCTGCTCCTGTCCGTTCCATCGTCTCATAATAAATCCGTAAAAAATCCTCCAGATGATCTGTACTTTCTTCTACCATCATTTCCAACCCGTTACGCACTGCTTTTTTAATGTTCTTTCTCACTTTATGTTCAAAATCCATGCACATATCTTCCAGAGAGATCTGAAGATTCCGCACCACATTGTGAGTTCTGCACTCTGTTTCTCCTTCAAAATACTTTTCATAACCATAAAATAATTCAAATCTTACGAACTCACATACATACCCTTTTTCCCGGCAGTAAGCTTCATACACCTTATAAAAGTCCTCCGGAAATTCATTTTCACTGAAAAAGCCTCCATATCCATAAGGTGTAATCAGATCAAAATATGTATGCTCCGGGATTTTCCCTCGGAAATGCATGTCCTTTGCAATATCCCTGCGCATTATGACATTAACCGCTTTTTTCCCATTTTTTTCATAATAAAACAGAAAAGGTTCTGTCCCTTCTTCCTCTGCAAATGCCTGGGCATAGGCAT
>JAAWBG010000025.1 GCA_022792535.1 Lachnospiraceae bacterium | reverse complement strand
GTGCAGTCGCTTTAGCGACATATTCCTTTTGCACGAGTGCGCATATTATTTTTATCTTATAGGGAAGACACTTTCGCACTTTAGCGTGACATAGTCTTTCCTATAAGACAAGAAAGAATCCTGCTCCGCAGGATTCTCCGCCTGCGGCGGACCGCTCCCACGGCTCATTTCCTTTCCACCGCAGTGCAATAATTCTTTTTTATCTTATAGGAAATCCGGAGGAATTTCCTATAAGATAAAAAAGCTGCGGAGATTATTCTTCCGCAGCTTCCTCTGTGTAAAGACCGCTCAGATATTCATTTAAAGCGCTGATATCAATTTCTGTCTGGACGGGATTCTTTTCCTCCTGTTTGTGGAAATATCCGTAGGCAGAATACCCTACCCATCCGATCACAGCAATAGATGCCAATGTACCGCATACTGTTGCGATAGAACGCTTTATTTTTTCCCGTTTCATAATTTTTTTGCGGTTAGCTTTTTCTTCTTTATAACGGTCTACTTTTTTCTGGCTCATTGTAATTCTCCTTGTAGTTTATTTCCGTCAGCAAACTATACTTTTAAATACGTTTTTTTATTATACACTATTTTTGTGAAAAAATCTTTAAAAATTATAAAAAAGTTTAAGTAATTGTGAAACTCAATATTTTTCCAAATTTCATGTACCATTCAAAATATTTGGGAGAAACTGTGGTAATTGTACATGAAATTTTGATCATTAGGCAGTTTTACAATTACCTATAAAAAAGTTTGGGAAAAGGAGAAAAAACATGGTTTTCCCATAAAAGGATTTGTGTTAGAATAGCAGGTATATGAGGTGGAAGAGAACCCATAGAAAGGTTAAAGGAGAATATATGAGTTTAGCAGATCAGATTTTTATAGACATGTGTCAAGATATCTTATCAAATGGCGTTAGTACAGAGGGAGAGAAAGTGCGGCCTCATTGGGAGGATGGCGTGAGCGCTTATACGATTAAGAAATTCGGCGTGGTGAACCGTTATGATTTGTCCAAAGAGTTTCCGGCCATTACTTTGAGAAAAACAGCGATTAAGAGCTGTACCGATGAAATGCTGTGGATCTGGCAGAAAAAATCCAACAATATCCATGATCTGCACAGCCATATCTGGGATGAATGGGCGGATGAGACAGGGTCTATTGGAAAAGCATACGGATATCAAATGGGAGTGAAACATCAGTATAAGGAAGGGATGATGGATCAGGTGGACCGGGTCATTTATGATCTGAAGCACAATCCCTACAGTCGAAGGATTATGACCAATCTGTACGTACATCAGGACCTCAGTGAGATGAATCTCTATCCCTGTGCGTACAGTATGACCTTTAATGTGACTCAAAAACCAGGTCATGAGAAAATGACTCTGAACGCAGTGCTGAATCAGCGGTCTCAAGACGTGCTTACCGCCAATAACTGGAATGTCTGTCAGTACGCAGTACTGATGCATATGCTGGCTCAGGTCTGTGAAATGGAAGCAGGAGAGCTGGTACATGTGATTGCAGACGCTCATATTTATGACCGTCATGTTCCATTGATCAGGGAACTGATTCAGAGAGAAACTTATCCGGCGCCGGAATTTTGGCTGAATCCAGAGGTAAAGGATTTTTACCAGTTTACCAGGGATGACGTAAAGTTAGAACATTATGTGACGGGACCTCAGATTGAGAATATACCAGTGGCAGTATGAGAAAATATTTATACTCAAATTTTCTGAATGGTACATGAAATTTGGAAAAGTATTGAGTTTCGCAATTGCTTAAGAATAGATACAGTTGAAAGGAGAGAATCAATGAATTTAATTGCAGCAGTGGATAAGAATTGGGGCATTGGATGGAACAATAAATTGCTGGTGAGAATTCCGGAGGATATGAAGTTTTTTCAAAAAACCACCACTGGAAAAGTGGTAGTGATGGGAAGAAAGACGCTGGAAAGCTTTCCGGGAGGAAAACCTCTGAAAAACAGAAAGAATCTTGTGTTGACTTCCGATCAGAATTATCAGGTGAAGGATGCAGTGATTCTCCACAGTATGGAAGAACTTTTGACAGAATTGGAGCAGTATAACAGTGAGGATATCTACATTATTGGAGGCGAAAGTGTGTATCGGCAGATGATAGATCTCTGTGATGTGGCTCATATTACGAAAATTGATTATGAATATTTGGCAGACAGCTGGTTTCCGAACCTGGATGAACGGAAAGAATGGGAATTGACAGCAGACAGTGAAGAGCAGACTTATTTTGACCTGGAGTACTATTTTTTGAAATATCAGCGGAAAGAAGTCAAAGGACAGAGAGAAACAGAGGCGTAGTAAAATGGAACATTTTATTTTCAGCATCAATGTAACGATTCCCATTTTTCTGGTGATGGCGCTGGGATGGGGACTGAAACAGAGTGGGATGCTGAATGAGAATTTTGTGGCAGTGGCAAATAAGTTTAATTTTCAGGTGACGCTGCCCTTTTTGCTTTTCCGGGATATTTCTTCGGTGAATATCCGGGAAGTTTTTGACCTGAATTATGTGCTGTTCTGCGCGTTGGCAAGCTCTGCCTGTTTTTGGCTGATCTGGGGCGGGACGAAGTTATTTTTAAAGGACAGATCTATGACGGGGGCTTTTGTACAGGCCTCCTTTCGCAGCAGCGCGGCGGTGATGGGGCTGGCTTTTATTCAGAATATTTACGGGCAGTCGGCTATGGGGCCTTTGATGATTATTGGAGCGGTGCCTTTATACAACATTTATTCTGTGCTTGTATTGACTTTTGAAGGAGAACAGAGCCAGCAGGCGGACAAAAAGGAAAAGATTCAGGAGGCATGCAAAAATATTTTGAAAAATCCGATTATTATCAGCATTTTTTTGGGACTGCTGGTTTCGCTGCTGGGAATTACCTTTCCAGCGCTGGTCAGTAAAACGATTCAAAATGTGGCTCAGATGGCCACGCCTTTGGCGCTGGTTACTCTGGGAGCAGGATTTGAGGGAAGAAAGGCGGTGGCAAAGCTAAAGCCTACTCTGGCGGCCGCTTTGCTGAAACTGGCAGCCCAGCCATTGGTCTTCCTTCCTCTGGCGGCAGCGTTAGGATTTGAAGGAGAAAAGATGATAGGAATTCTGATTATGCTTGCTTCTCCCACCACTCCAAGCTGCTATATTATGGCAAAAAATATGGGAAATGACGGAACTTTAACGGCAAGCGTTGTGGTGACTACCACCTTGTTGGCTTCTTTTACGTTGACGGGATGGATTTTTCTGCTGAAAGTGATGGGATATATTTAGTAACAGTTCAGCCATAGCCTGCTTTGTGAGCGAATCATGCTTGCATGAATAAGCACATAAGCATGGCAAATGGGCGTGGACTGAACTGTTACATATCTAGAAAATCTCTGCGAAAAGGACTTTTCCAAAGAGAGTCCATCTGTTACAATAGAACAGATACAGTATAAAAAATAGAGGTGAAAATATATGGCGATGGATATAACCGGAAGAAAACTATTTGTAAAAGCCTTGCTGGAAGAGGGCGTGGATACGGTATTCGGGTATCCCGGCGGTATGGTAACGGATATTTTAGATGAATTATATAAACATGAAGAGATTGAACTGGTACTGCCCCGGCATGAACAGGGGCTGATCCATGAGGCGGAAGGCTATACGAAAGCCACCGGAAAAGTGGGGGTCTGTATTGTGACCAGCGGTCCCGGCGCTACCAATATTATCACCGGACTGGCAGACGCTCATTACGATAACATTCCGTTGGTATGTATCACCGGGCAGGTGCCTAGAAGCCTTATCGGCAACGACGCCTTTCAGGAAGTGGATATTGTAGGTATGACCCGCAGCATCACAAAATATGGTGTGACTGTTCAAGATAGGAAAGAACTGGGAAAAATTTTGAAAATGGCTTTCCATATTGCAAAAACCGGCAAACCAGGACCAGTTCTGATTGACCTGCCCAAAGACATTCAGACGGCCTCAGGACCGGGGGAATATCCTCAGTCTGTGTCCATCCGTGGATACAAGCCCAATGAAAGCGTCCATATCGGCCAGTTGAAAAAGGGATATAAATTGCTGAAAGCGGCCCAAAGACCTTTGTTTTTGATTGGCGGCGGCGTCAATATTGCAAAAGCAAATGACAAGATGCTGAGGCTGGTGGAAAAGACGAAAATTCCAGTGGTGACTACCATTATGGGAAAAGGCGCGGTCCCCACCGACCACCCTTATTACGTTGGAAACAGCGGAATGCATGGAAAATATGCGGCAAATATGGCGGTGGGCCAGTGCGATGTGCTCTTTTCTATCGGAACCAGATTTAATGACCGGATTACCGGGGATCTGAATGAATTTGCCCCCAAAGCTCAGATTGTCCATGTGGATATTGACACTGCGTCCATTTCCCGGAATGTGGTGGTGGATGTTCCCATTGTGGCAGACGCCAATCTGGCCTTGGAAAAGCTGCTGGAATGGGCTGAGCCTCAGGACACAGGAGAATGGCTGAAACAGATCTATGAGTGGGAAAAAGAGAATCCTTTGGAAATGCGGAGAGACAAAGGCATGACGCCTCAGATGATTATGGAACAGATCAATGAGCAGTTTCCAGAGGGGATTATTGTCACAGACGTAGGACAGCATCAGATGTGGGCGGCCCAATATATTGAATTAAATGGGAAAAAACAGTTTATTACTTCCGGCGGTCTTGGCACCATGGGATTTGGATTTCCAGCGGCCATCGGAGCTAAAATCGGCTGTCCCCAAAAGCAGGTGGTATGCATCAGCGGCGATGGGGGAATGCAGATGAATATACAAGAGCTGGCCACAGCCATGGTACAGGAGGCCAACGTGATTGTGTGTATCCTGAACAATTATTATCTGGGTATGGTGCGTCAGATGCAGCAGCTTTTTTATGGAAAACGGTACGAGGCAACCTGCCTGCGGCAAAGAAAAAGCTGTCCCAGAGACTGTAAAGGACCAGGACCTTCCTGCCCTCCTTATGAACCGGATTTTGTCAAACTGGCGGAAAGTTACGGTGCCTGTGGAATTCGGGTGACCCAGGAAGCAGAGATCGCTCCTGCTTTTGAAAAGGCAAAAGAGCAAAAAACTCCGGTTCTCATTGAATTTATGATAGCCACAGAGGAAATCGTACTGCCTATGGTAAAAGGCGGGAATCCTATGACGGAAATGATCTTGAAATAGAAAAGGGGGAAGGACGATGAAGAACAGATGGATTGCATTGTATGTGGAAAATCAGGTGGGTGTTCTGGCAAAAGTCTCCGGCCTTTTCTCTGGAAAAGCCTATAATCTTCAGAGCCTTACGGTAGGCACCACAGAAGATGAGACGGTCTCCCGAATGACCATCTGCGTCACCAGCGACGACATTACATTTGAGCAGATCAAGAAACAGCTGAACCGTATGGTGGAAGTTATCAAGGTAATTGATTTGACAGATATGCCCATTCACATGAAGGAGATTCTCTTTGCAAAGGTAAAGGAATGCTCCGTGGCGGAAAAAGCAGAATTGTTTCAGATTGCCCAGGTGTTTCATGTGGAGGTATCAGATATCGGTACGGACAGCGTTCTGCTAGAATGCAAGATGACGGAGCGCCGGAATAATGAATTGATTGATCTTCTGCGGAGCAAATACAAACATATTGAGATTGTCCGGGGCGGGGCAGTGGCTATTGAGTCTATCAGTACCTCCTGCGCCGGAAGATCCGAGTATTTTCGAAAATGAGCAGAAAAGAAAGATGGCAGAGAAAGGCCAGAATGGAGTGTAGGGCATGCGTAAAATTTTAGTGGTTGTGGATATGCAGAAAGATTTTGTAGATGGTTCTCTGGGCACAAAAGAGGCCCAGTCTATTGTGGAATCCGTAGTTCAGAAAATGAAATCCTATCACAAGGCAGATATTTATGTAACCAGAGATACCCACCAGGAGAATTATCTGGAAACTGCCGAGGGAAGAAACCTTCCAGTAGTGCATTGTGTGAAAGGAACGGAGGGCTGGCAGCTTCATCCAGAAATTGAAAAGCTGGCAGATCCTTCTCATATTATGGATAAGCCCACCTTTGGTTCTCTGAGGCTGATGGAACAGCTTGTTCAGGAAAATCAAAAAGAGTCTTTGGAAATTGAACTGGTGGGATTGTGTACGGATATCTGTGTGGTAAGCAACGCGCTGCTGTTAAAAGCCGCTATGCCGGAAAATACCATTCGGGTAGACGCTTCCTGCTGTGCCGGGGTAACGCCAGAATCACATAGAGCGGCCTTGCTCACAATGAAAATGTGCCAAATTGGAATAGAGGAATAGAGAATAAAGACAGAGAAATCAGGAAATAGAAAAATAAAAGGGACTGCTGTAAAAGGAAAGATTCCTGCAGGATTGCACTGGGGTACAGACATTGCTGATGGGACAGTATAGGATGCGGAATCATGACACTTTGCAGCAGTCCCTTTGCGCTGTTCAGATGGAAAAAAATTATCTTGCCAGGATATCTACGATCTCACCGATATACATGGTGTGCAGATTGCCTTCGTCTTTGCCAGAATACCAGTCTGTTTTGATATCCGGATTCAGAAAATGGGCTTCTGTAATGGGAACAGCAGCTTTTTTCTTACAGAGCAGGATAAAGTTGCCTTCGTCTACATAAGGGATATCATCTTTAAAATCAATATTTAAACCGGCAGTCTTGAATTTATCTTCCTGCCTTCCAGATACGATGCCAAAATATTTTAAATCATTTTTAAATTTCTTATCGAAAAAACTGCAGGAAAAATATTCCCCGTTGTCAATAAATTCTTTGGTGTATCTATTTTCACGGACAAAAATAAAGGCAGTATTTTTTCCCCAGAGAACGCCCACGCCTCCCCAGCTTGCGGTCATGCCATTGACTTTTTCCTGATTACCGGCAGTGATGATCATCCATTCATCTGCCAGCTTGGTGAAAGGATTGAATTCTAATAAATCAATTGGATAAGGTTGAAACTGATGCATAATAATTCTCCTTTGCTGAATAAAAGTTGTAATAGTTCAGTCTGCTGTCTGTATTGAGTATACCTTATAGAACATTGGTAGTTCAATAAGTATATCTCATTTTACAGTTTTTGAGATATGCAGAAAAGTTATTAAAAAACAAAATTCTATAATAAATAGTTATGGACAATATAAGCCCGGAGAATAATCTTGACAGCTATAGAAAAAAGTATAATAATTGATGAAAAGAATTTGTGATGATTCAGGCAGTTTCAGGATCTGAATCGGAAAGAAAAGTATCTTGCAGAAATTTAGGATACAGGATGGAGGATTGTTATGGATATTAAATTTGTAAAGAGAGACCTTTTGAAAGAAAAGCCAGATCAAAAAAATCTTGGGTTTGGCAAATATATGACGGATTATATGTTTGTGATGGATTGGGATCAGGGAATTGGATGGCATGACGCCAGAATTGAGCCTTATGGACCAATTTCCATCAATCCTTCCTGTGTCACGCTGCACTATGCCCAGGAAACCTTTGAAGGCCTGAAAGCATACCGCACAAAGGAAGATAAGATTCTGCTGTTTCGCCCGGAGATGAATGCAAGGCGGATGATTACATCCAATGAACGACTGTGTATGCCTGGATTTCCAGAAGATATGTTTGTGGAAGCTATCGAAGAACTGGTGAAGGTGGAGAAAGACTGGATCCCTTCTGAACCAGAGACTTCTCTGTATATTCGGCCTTTCGTGTTTGCCACAGAAGCGTCTCTTGGCGTTCACATGGCAATTTCCTATAAATTTATGATCATCTGCTGTCCAGTAGGGGCATATTATCCAGAAGGGATCAATCCAGTAAAAATTCTGGTGGAAGACGAGCTGGTACGGGCAGTAAAGGGCGGCACTGGTTTTACTAAATGCGGAGGCAACTATGCGGCTTCTATTTTGGGACAGGTGAGAGCAGAGGAAAAAGGCTGTACCCAGGTACTTTGGCTGGACGGTGTAAACAGAAAGTACGTAGAAGAAGTGGGAACCATGAACATCATGTTTAAGATTGCCGGCGAGATCTATACAGCTCCCATAGAAGGAACCGTTCTTCCTGGGGTTACCAGAGATTCTATTATTCACATTTTGAAAGATTGGGGTTACAAGGTAAACGAGACCCATTTGTCTGTGGAGGATCTGATGAAAGCTGGACATGACGGTACTTTAGAGGAATCCTTTGGAACTGGAACAGCGGCGGTAATCTCACCGGTTGGAGAATTTGTCTATAAAGAGGATTCTGTAATTGTAAATGATTTTAAGATTGGAGAACTGACTCAGAAATTATATGATTATCTCACAGGCATTCAGTGGGGAAATGAAGAAGATAAATATGGATGGACGAGAGAAGTAAAATAAAAAGGTGCAACTGGAAAAGCAGGCTCCGGGAAGAGGGGCCTGCTTTTTGAATTCTGTGGAAGAAGGTTATGGAGAAACAGAAGTGTTTCACAGAGAAATAAGGGGATAGAAAAGAACATAAGATGTGGTACGTTTTTGATTTGGAGGCATAAACTATTAATAAGTGTAGAAATTCAGAGGTGTTTATGCAAAACAGTCAGTTGCGTGCAATGCAGACAGACCATGTAGACAATGGAACCATGAAAGTTCAGGTGACTTCTACAGTGGGTTTGATTCCGGTGGAAAATGCCAGAGTTACCATTTCTTATACGGGAGATCCAGAGAGCAAATTAGAGCAGATCACTACCAATGCAGACGGGCAGTCTGAGGTGCTGACCCTGGCTGCTCCTCCTGTGGAATACAGTATGGAGCCAGAACAGCCCACACAGCCCTATGCGGAATATACCGTAGAAGTGGAAGCGGAAGGATATCGTCCAGTCAGCGTAAATGGAGTGGATGTATTTTCTGGAGAGCTGTCTCTCCAGAATGTGCGGATGGACCCCTTAGAAGTCTCTGAACAGGATACGAAAAATATTGTGATTCCGGCCAATACATTGTTTGGAAATTTTCCTCCCAAAATTGCAGAGGCAGAGATCAAACCGATCGACGAGAGTGGGGAAATTGTCCTCAGCAGAGTGGTAGTCCCTGAATACGTGGTGGTTCATGACGGAACACCGGGAGATTCCACAGCCGGAGATTACTATGTAAAGTACAAGGATTATATTAAAAATGTGGCTTCCAGCGAGATCTATGCCACTTGGCCGGACAGTACCATACGGGCGAATATTCTGGCTATCATGTCCTTTACTTTGAATCGGGTATATACGGAGTGGTACCGAAATCACCATATATTCAGGTCTTTCGTTCGCTGATTTTTAACGAGTTAATCATCAAATTACACGGTAAAAAAGGGTACGAATTAGCGTACAAATAAATCATGTTTGAGCCTTGTTCCTAACAGATGGATTGTCTGATTTTAAATCGGGCAGTCTGTTTTTTTCGCCCTTTTGCAAGTTATGAAATCAATAGTCGGGTGCTTTTTCAAAAAGGAGTACAGGCAATGTATAAATGGTTTAC
>JAAWBG010000002.1 GCA_022792535.1 Lachnospiraceae bacterium | reverse complement strand
GGCACTTCAAAGCTTGATTTTTCATAGAATGTAATAAATCAGCTTAGAGGTGCTTTTTTTGAAAACATTTTTAATGCCGCTGAATGCCGAGGAAGAAAAATATTATCTGGAAAAAATGAAAGAGGGCAGCCTTGAAGCTAAAAATACTCTGATCGAACGAAATCTGAGGTTGGTAGCACATATTTCCAAGAAGTATCAGAGCGGGGAAGAGGATATGGAAGACTTAATTTCCATCGGCACCATTGGATTGATTAAAGCAATCTCCACTTTTAATTATGAGCGGGGAAACCGCCTGGCTACTTATGCTGCACGCTGCATTGACAATGAGCTCTTAATGTATTTTCGAGGAAAGAAGAAAACATCCAGAGAGGTGTCCCTGTATGAACCTATCGGAACAGATAAAGAGGGAAATCAGATCAACTTGATGGATGTGGTGGAAAGCATGGACCGGGATATTTTCGAGGTAATTGAACTGAAAGGAAATACAAAAAAAGTCTATGAAGTGATTCCTAAAGTGCTGAACCGGCGGGAGCGTGAGATCATTGAATGGCGGTATGGACTGTATAACCGCAAGCCGGTCACTCAGCGGGAAATAGCCGATAAACTGGGAATATCCAGATCTTATGTGAGCCGGATCGAAAAGCGGGCTCTGGAAAAATTAAAAACATGTTTTGAGTAGCGGAAATCTGTATGCGACTGTTGCAACGGAAATGCCAGGAATGGTTTTGCAACAGTTTCATCAGATTTTTGTATTTTGTATTTTTGTGTCTCGTTTTTAATGCCAAAAGGTCTTGCTGCCTTTGGCAGCATAGACATCTTGCGCAAAAAGTGTTTGGAAAATGAATTTTCCATAACGCTTTTATGCGCAAAGTGTTCCCATCACGCAGTGATGGGAACCTTTTGGCATTTGGGAGATGCAAAGCATGAAACTACAGATAAGATTTCCCTTTCCAAATGAATCAAATCGTGATATAATAACCACATCTTTTTTCGAAGGGCGTGTCTGCCCGATTTTCCAGCCAGCACAAAGGGAGGTCTCTTTGTATAGTATTGTATCAACAGCCATCGTCTGCGGAATCCAGAGTATTCTCATACAGGTGGAGGCAGATGTATGTGATGGAATGCCTGTTTTTGAAATGGTGGGTGTTTTGTCATCCGAGGTAAAAGAAGCGAAGGAGCGGATCAGGGCGGCGATCCGCAACAGCCAGATTCAACTGCCGCCTAAAAAAGTTACCGTTAGTCTCTATCCGGCAGATATCCGAAAACGGGGAACGGGATTCGATCTGCCCATTGCATTGGCGGTTTTGGCAGCTTATGGCAGAATTTCCCAGGAATACTTAGAGGGAATTTTGTTTGCCGGAGAGATCAGTCTCAGCGGAGAAATTCGGCCTACAGAAGGAATCCTTCCTATGGTATTGGCCGCAAAAGAAGCGGGAAAGCGTATTGTCTGTGTGCCAAGGGGAAACAAGAAAGAAGCCCAGATTGTGAAAGGAATTACCATACTTCCTGCAGATAATCTCAATCAAGTTCTTAAGATAATCGAAACATTTCATCAAAATCCCCAGTTATTTCAGAATAGAAAAAAATTAGAAAAAGAGATAGGAATTGTCCAGGAACCAGGATGTGATTTTGGAGAGATTCATGGTCAGAAAGTGTTAAAGCGTGCCTGCGAAGTAGCCGCTGCTGGCAGACATCATATGCTGATGCTGGGTCCGCCGGGAGTGGGAAAGACGCTGGCGGCAAAGGCGACAGCCACGATTCTGCCGCCTCTTGGGGAAGAGGAGGCCTTAGAACTTGCCAAAATATACAGTGTAAAAGGTATGTTTAGCCAGCGGGAAGAGAACTTTTGGATCAGGCCCTTTCGAAGTCCCCATCACACAGTGACGATTCCAGGACTTGCCGGAGGCGGCAGGGTGCCTAGACCAGGAGAACTCAGTCTGGCTCACAATGGGGTGTTATTTTTGGACGAGCTGACAAAATTTCGAAAAGAAGTGCTGGAGGTTCTGCGCCAGCCATTGGAAGAAAAAATGATTCGATTAGTCCGAAACAGTGGAACTTATGTTTATCCTGCAGATGTTATGCTGATCGGGGCCATGAATCCCTGCAATTGTGGCTATTATCCGGATCGGAACCGATGCAATTGTACCGAGGCCATGATCCAGCGGCATCTGCATAAGATCAGCAGGCCCCTGCTGGACCGAATGGACCTTACAGTGGAAGTAAAGCGCCTGTCTCTGACAGAAATGATCCGAAAAGAAGGGGAAGAATCCTCAGAGCACATTCGAAAACGGGTGCAGGAGGCACAGAAGATACAGGAGAGACGGTTTTTAGGGATGGGTATTCACTATAACAGTCAGATTCCGGCGGCACAGATGCAAAGGTTTTGCCTTATGGAAGACAAGGCCCAGCAATTACTGCAGGATTCTTTTGAACGTCTGGAAATGAGTGTTCGAGGGTATTACCGGACTTTGCGGGTGGCCCGAACCATTGCAGATCTAGAGGGAGCCAATCTGATTAAACGAACGCACATTCTTGAAAGTCTGCTGTACCGCAGCATTGATAAAAAAGTATGGGAATAGGAGAGAATATGGGGAAAAAGAAAGAGAAGTATCATAATAAATATGAATATTGGTTTGCAGGAATTTCCTGTATTCCAGGACGAAAAAAGATCAGTCTCAGATCCTTATTTTCCTGTGCAGAGGAAATATACCAAAAGAGTGAAAATGGAGTACACTCCGCTGCCTGTCTGACGGAAAAAGAGCGGGAATCTTTAGACAGAAGCCGGAATATATCTGAAACAGAACTAGAAGGAACCTGGAAATACTGTGTGGAACATGGGATTCATCTAGTTCTTTGGGAAGATCTGGAATATCCCAAGCGTTTGAGAAAAATTTACAATCCTCCTTATGGTCTGTATTATCTTGGGAAACTTCCAGAAGAAACGGAACCAGCCATTGCTGTGGTGGGAGCCAGGAGCTGTTCTGTGTATGGCAGAAAAACAGCGGAATCCATTGGATTTTCTTTGGCAGAACAAGGGATAGCGGTGATCAGCGGTATGGCGGCGGGCATTGATGGAGCCAGCCATCAGGGGGCGCTGCAGGCACAGGGAACTACTTATGGAGTACTGGGATGCGGCGTAGATTTCTGTTATCCGGCCAGACACAGAGAGTTATATGAGACTTTGGTTCAGCAGGGCGGCATTATCTCTGAATATCCTCCCAAAACTCAGCCCCTGCCGGCATTTTTTCCACAGAGAAACAGACTGATCAGCGGACTTTCCGATGGAGTGATCGTAGTGGAGGCAAAAGAACGGAGCGGCTCTTTGATTACGGCTGATTTTGCCTTGGAACAAGGCAGGGAAGTTTATGCGGTTCCAGGGCGGGTAGGAGACCTTTTGAGCCAGGGAACCAATCGGTTGATCCAGCAGGGAGCAGGCATTTTTTTATCGTCAGAAGATTTTCAAAAAGAAATGAATTTTTTTGCAGATTCCGTGGAACCTTCTGTCAAAAAGCCAAAATTATCACTTGAAAAATCAGAAAGGTTGGTGTATAGTTGTCTGGATTTCACTCCAAAGAGTTTGGATGAAATAATGGAAGAAACAGCATTTTCTTTTCTGGAAGTCGTAGAAAATCTGGAATCTCTGAGAGAGAAAGGCTGTATACTGGAAATGTATAAGAATCGTTATATCAGGCAGTAATAAGAATGGAATTCATGGAACTATCTGTAGTAGAGATAGTTCAGAATCTGTATTATAAAAGTAACAGGACAGTTAGAAGGAGCAGGCGTATGGCGAAATATCTGGTAATCGTGGAATCACCGGCAAAGGTGAAGACAATTAAAAAATTTCTGGGAAAAAATTACGAGGTGGCGGCTTCTAACGGGCATGTGCGGGATCTGCCCAAGAGTCAGCTTGGAATTGACGTGGAGCATGATTATGAACCGAAATATATTACCATTCGGGGAAAAGGGGATATTCTTGCAAATCTTCGAAAGGAAGTTAAGAAGGCAGAAAAAGTATATCTGGCAACGGACCCTGACCGGGAAGGAGAAGCAATTTCCTGGCATCTGTCCAAAGCATTGAAATTAGAAGATAAACATGTCTATCGGATTAGTTTTAATGAGATTACCAAAAATGCAGTGAAAACTTCCTTAAAACAGGCAAGGGAAATTGACATGAATCTGGTGGATGCTCAGCAGGCAAGGCGAATGCTGGACCGCATGGTGGGGTACCGTATCAGCCCGCTGCTGTGGGCGAAGGTAAAAAGAGGATTAAGCGCCGGCCGGGTTCAATCTGTGGCGCTGCGCATCATCTGCGACCGGGAAGAGGAGATCAATGCATTTATTCCTCAAGAGTACTGGACACTGGAGGCACAGTTTGGAGTTTCAGGGGAAAAGAAACCGCTGCTTGCCAGATTTTATGGAGATAAAAATGGAAAACTGACCATTAATTCCAGAGAAGAGATGGATCAGATTCTGAAAGATTTAGAACAGGAACAGTACCAGGTGCTGGATGTAAAAAAAGGAGAGCGGACCAAGAAGGCGCCGCTGCCCTTTACCACCAGTACGCTGCAGCAGGAAGCTGCAAAGACCCTAAATTTTTCCACGCAGAAAACCATGCGTTTGGCTCAGCAATTATATGAAGGTGTGGATATCAAGGGACAGGGAACCGTTGGTATCATCACTTATTTGAGAACAGATTCTGTCCGTGTTTCTGAAGAGGCAGACCAGGCGGCGCGGGAATATATCAAAACATCTTATGGTGAAAAATATGTGGCAGGAGGAAGTGCAGAAAGAAAGGGAGCTGGAAAGATCCAGGATGCCCATGAAGCCATCCGGCCTTCTGATATTGCAAGGACGCCGGTTATGCTGAAGGAATCTTTGAGCAGAGATCAATTCCGTCTGTATCAGCTTATCTGGAAGCGGTTTACAGCCAGCAGGATGAGCAATGCTGTGTATGAGACTACCTCTATTAAAATTGGCGCAGGAGATTATCGTTTTCATGTATCGGCTTCTAAGATTGCTTTTGAAGGATTTATGTCTGTGTATACCAGTGATGAGGATGAAAAAAGCGAGAATAATGTACTTTTGAAATCTGTGGACAAAGATACAAAACTGAACTTGAAAGAATTAGAAGAAAAACAGCATTTTACCCAGCCTCCTGCTCATTTTACCGAGGCTTCTCTGGTGAAAGCCCTGGAAGAACAGGGAATTGGACGTCCCAGTACCTATGCGCCTACGATTACAACCCTTTTGGCCAGACGTTATATTGTGAAGGAAAATAAAAACCTCTATATGACGGAATTAGGGGAAGCGGTTAATTCTATTATGCTGGAAGCCTTTCCCGCCATCGTGGATGAGCGGTTTACTGCGAATATGGAGTCGCTGCTGGATAAAGTAGCAGAGGGAACCATAGATTGGAAAGCGGTCGTCAGCAACTTTTATCCAGATCTGGAACAGGCAGTACAGGCGGCGGAAAAAGATCTGGAGAAAATAAAAATCGAGGATGAAGTGACAGATGTGGCCTGTGACCTGTGCGGCCGGAATATGGTGGTCAAATATGGCCCCCATGGCAGATTTCTGGCATGTCCAGGATTTCCGGAGTGCCGCAATACCAAACCATATTTAGAAAAAATCGGCGTGGCATGTCCTGAATGCGGAAAAGAAGTGGTGCTGAAGAAGACTAAAAAAGGAAGAAAGTATTACGGATGTGAAAACAATCCTGAATGTGAATTCATGTCCTGGCAGAAACCTTCCAAAGAGAAATGCCCGGAATGCGGCGGTTATATGGTAGAAAAGGGAAATAAGCTGGTATGTGCAGACCATCAATGCGGATTTATCAAAGAAGGGAAAAATAGTTAGAAACTTATTGAAATTTGTCGCAAAACGTGATAAAATTCAAAAATAGTATAAAAAGTGTTCTTATTGAGTTACAATTTTTGATAAGATCTTTAGTTTTAACCGGGAGGAAGAATATGAGTGTCCAGTTGTTAGATAAGACGAGAAAGATCAATAAGTTGCTGCATAATAATAATTCTTCAAAAGTCGTCTTTAATGATATTTGTCAGGTTTTGACGGAGATTCTGGACTCGAACATTCTGGTGATAAGTAAAAAGGGAAAAGTACTGGGAACCAGTCATGGTGAGGGGACAGAAGAGATTAAGGAGTTGATTGCAGACGAGGTGGGGGGATTTATAGATCCTCTGTTGAATGAACGTTTGCTGGGTATCTTATCCACCAAGGAAAATGTGAATCTGGAGACTTTAGGGTTCGTTTCTGAGGATGTGCGCAGATATCAGGCAATTATAACTCCTATTGACATTGCAGGGGAACGGTTGGGAACTTTGTTCGTATACCGTCTGGAAGAACCATATGAGATCGACGATATTATTCTCAGCGAATATGGAACGACAGTTGTCGGATTAGAGATGATGCGTTCTGTCAACGAGGAAAGTGCAGAGGAGAACCGGAAGGTGCAGATTGTGAAATCAGCCATTGGAACTCTCTCTTTTTCAGAATTGGAAGCGATCACACATATTTTTGACGAGATGGAAGGCAAGGAAGGAATTTTAGTTGCCAGCAAGATTGCAGACAGAGTGGGGATCACTAGAAGCGTGATCGTTAATGCTCTTCGGAAGTTTGAAAGCGCCGGGGTCATTGAATCTAGGTCTTCTGGGATGAAGGGAACCTATATCAAGGTTCTGAACGATGTGGTATTTGATGAACTTGATAAGGTGAAAAAACAGAATATGAAGCATAACTAAACGGATTTAGTTGTTTTGAGAAAAGGGATTTGTAGGATAGATCTATAAGTTCCTTTTTGTGCGTAAAAGTTGAGATGAAGAACGATAATTCAATTTTTATAGAACGAAAATTCTCCGATGATGCCAGGAAAGATTTTACTTTAAATAGTGTATGGGTGAGCAAAAAAACACAAGATAGTGTAAAAATTCTGGAAAAACTACAAAAAATACTTGCAATATTGTTAGGATAATTTATAATAAAGTAGAATAGAATTCGAGTGGGAATGAAAATCGGAGGGTACCAAAGGATGGAAGGAGCAATATTATGTTAAGTAGCGGGATTTATGATTATATTGATGTAATGAATAAAGCGGCGGACGCTGCCTGGC
>JAAWBG010000024.1 GCA_022792535.1 Lachnospiraceae bacterium | reverse complement strand
TAGCGCATATCTTGTGTTATAGTAGTCATAGCAGAGAACTCCTTTCGGTTTGTTTTGGTTGTGGTGACTTAAATTATAACACAAAGGCAGTGTCTCTGCTTTTTAAATATTGAGTTGTAACACATGTATTGTAATCCTACATAATCATAATATCTCTCCTCTAATTTCACTTGATCCATCACTGTTAATTTGCTATAATACTTTTTATGAATCGGGCGGCCCGTGTGTCTGCCGCCCTTTTCTGTTGTGTTGGGGCTGTTTATTCAGCCCCTTTTGCTCTTGCTATTGTGTCTAACAGGTTTAAAATCTCCTCTTTGGTGTATGTTTCTTTGCTGTCAGCATCCACCATTAAGCGGATTTCATAAAGTGTTGACATCATTGTGTCTTTTCGTTCTCTCTCATTCATATCCATTTTTTTCTCCTTTCTCCCTTTCGAGTTATTAGCCCTTTCTATCTTGGACTAATTATATTATAGTCTATTATCGTGTATTTGTCAATAGTCTATTTTCATGTATTTTCATTTTCTTTGATTTTCTTCTTATATTCCATAATCTCCCATATCTGGCAGTTTAGTAAGTTGCACAAATTAGCGATAACTTCACAAGTTACATTTTCATTCTTTGTTAGTTTCGCTACCGTGTTAGAATGAATGCCATTATTTTTAAGCCACTGCTTATTATGACCTTTTCTTTCTAAAAGTTCCCATAATTTTGAAAAATCTATAATTCCATTTGTACCATAGGGCACTTTATTTATAACCCCACTCATAATCTCACTTCCTTTCTATATAACATATGATAATAGATTTTTATTTTTCTGTCAACGTCTATTTTTGCGTATCAATTTGCACAATAAATCCCATGTTTCAATCATCTATTTTTGTGTATTATTACATATTGCATTTTAGTCTATTATCGTGTATTATATGACCATAGCAAGAAACGAGCAAACAACAAACCAAACAGGAGGGAATTGATATGACAATCAAAAGTTGGTTTTTAAATAGAAATTTTGCACAGAATGAAAGAATGATAATTGAAGCGGCAGACATGGGTGAAGAATTGGAAGTTTTGAAAGAAACCGAAAAAGCATTTTTCCTTCAAGCAACTAGCGACTGGGGATCTTTAAAATTTTGGTGCCCAAAAAGTTGTTTTGTAGAAAATGAAACAGAAGAGGAAAGACAATGGAGAATAGAAAGTGTAGCACGATTTGAAAGCAATTTGAATTATAATGCTGTATTGGTGAAATTTGGAAAAGAAAATGGTATTAAGGGAATACGTAATGGATTGAAAACTACTACTTTAATTAGAAAAATCACTGACGCAGGTTTTGAAGTTCCTGCTAGAATATAATTTTTTTATTGACATCTTTCTCTTTAAATTATATAATTCTAATTGTATAAATACAATTGAGTGAGAGTTATTGTAGTTCCCACTTATTTCTTGGTGAAAATATAACCAAAGAACGGATTTTTCCATTCTTTGGTTATATTTTTTTCTAAATTTCCAAAATTTCAGATTTAAAACCTGCCTTTTTAACTGCTTCTGCGTTCATTTCTGCAGCATAGGCGGTATTGTAAGTTCCAAACAAAACCACGAATTCATTTCCCAACACCATAAGCCCTGCATTTTTAAAGCCCTTCTTGAAAATTTCTTTCAAGGCTGTGTTTGCTTCTGCTTTATTTTTAAATTTGCCTCCAACAACCCTATACTCTGAGGACTGCTTATCTATTTCTTTTGCTACCGACTTTTTTTCTGCTGCCATCTGATCCTCTCCATTTCTTACAGTTTTTTACAATATTTTGGATTCTCTAAATAAATCCACCCGGCACCGCTTTTCAGCCTGCCCCATCCGTTTTGAACCTCCGTAATGGTAAACACTCCTTTTCCCGTCTGCCCCCTCACCTTTCCGCTCATAGATGGCTCACTTCGGCAATTTAAGTCACTAACCAACACTTTCACCTGAAATGGCACATTACCCTTTTCAGATCCGTTCTGGCTGTTTTGACCGCTGGAATGAATAATAGTTCCACTTTCATCATAAACATTCTGCTCAACCTGGCAAGATTGAATCGCAAGGTTTTTATCGTGATATGCTCCCGTCTGATTCTGACAGATTCCATTCTTCCACCCGGAACCGACACGGTACCAGGGTCTCTTACTTTCCGTGGTTTCTACAGGCTTCTCATTATCCTGCTGCACAGTTGTTCCACCTTGTCCAACCTGTTTCTTAAAATCCTCCCACAAAGCTGGCTGATCCATCATTTTTCTGGGGCAGTACTTTCCTTTGGCGTCAAAGTGGCGGATCACACGATCGGCTGGAATTCCAGTCTGTTTAATCAGATATTTTACCAGATCAATAGCGTTTTCACGGGCTTTCGTATAGTCCCCATCGCTGTTGACACAGATTTCAATATTGATGGTATTGCGGTTAGAAGCATCCTTTACTGAATGATTTCCTCCATATTCCTTTCCTACGGAATAAGTGCCATTCCGGTGGTCTGCTGCCTGGTAAACACCGTCTGATCCAGCATAGTAATGAACGGAAGTGTCTAAATGACCTGCCGCCTGGGCAGAAGCGTGACGTTTTGCCCCTGCTCCTTTAGAAAAATTATCTGTCTCGTGCACCACAATGTATTTGGGCTTATTTTCTCCTGTATAAGTATTTTTTACTGATACAAATTCTCTATTGATATTCATAATTTTCTTCCTTTCTCCTTTTTAGGTGTGTTTTAACTTTTTTCTTTTAATTTTAACTCTGGGAAACCTCTCCCGCTTCCAGTTCCGGCAGACCTTTCAGGGAAGTAAGCAGGGAGGCCACTCCCGCCAGTGCCGCTGTTCCCAGCACAACTTTCCAGTCTACCTCTGTGATCATGGCTGTGGCCGGAAGCATAGCTGCCGCTGACTGAGCCATGGTTTTCACTGCCCGTATTCCTGCAGCTTTCAGCCATTGTCTTGCTTTTTCATTCAAAAATGTTCCCTTTAAAATGTTTTCTTTCACTATAATTCCTCACTCTCTTCTGATTCTCTTTCTTCTGGCATCTCCAATAATTTGTGATAAAGTTTCGTTGCAACGTCGTTTCCACCAAGATTGTGGTACGATTCATACACTTTCTTCACGCTTTCCTTTGCATAAATAGGACAGCAGGCCCGGTCCAGATATTTATTATAATTCTGAACAATACTTTCCCGCAGAAGGCTCTTCACTCCCTCCGCAATGGCAGTGCTCTTCTGCTGTTCGTCTTTCAGACGCTTTTTCACATCCCGGTAGAGACATCCCAGAATAAACGTGACAATGGCAAAAAGCCATTCCAGCCAGTTTTCCTGAATAAACTGTAAAATGTTCATAAGTTCTCACCTCTTTTCTATGGTATATTTTGCATCAAAAAAACACTTAGAACTTTTAAGTGTTTTCAGACAAAATAACATTTTTTTAGTTTACAAAACATACAGATAACTTATTTCGATAGTTGATCAACCTCCTTCTTTAAATCCTGAATCAATTTTAATAGACAGGGAATCAATATATTGTTATTCCACATTTCAGGCTTTCCATTTTCATGATTTACCGCAATTGGAAGTATTTTTTCTAAATCCTCCACAATGATTCCAGGTATGTCTTTTTGATAGCGTTCGTCCTCTTGATCAATGTAACCATCCTTATATTTAAAAGTGACGACTGGAAGATCATAAAGTTTATGGATAGAATCTATGTCTATATCTTTTATATCATGTTTGTAGCGTCTGGAAGAAGAAGAATGTCTCTGCATCCATCCAGTTGACTGTATGACTAGATTGGCACTTCCAGTTGTAGTACTGTCATATACAGGTTTTGATGCAATTCTCCCGCCTGAAACATTTACACTTCCCGTAAGTGTTCCTCCTGAAAGAGGTAAATAGCTGTGTGTATGGCTGCTTGCTGCCGCTCCAATATTTGCTGCAGTAAGATTCACGTTTCCAGTACGGTAACTGCCTTCTGAATTTCCTTTGATTCCTGTCACCGTATTTTTCTGTGCACCTGACGCAATCCCATCTAATTTTTGTTTATCAGAATTACTCATAAGGCCATTTGCTGTTTGTGTTGCCAGGCCATAAGTGGTATCTGTTGTTTTGAATCCGCTGTCATTGGTAAGCTGACTGGTTCTCGAAGGAATCCTTGAGGCTGTATTTGCAATATCCGTGTTCAGCTTACCAATTGCCCCTGTCACTGTTCCGCCTCCTAGACTGGATATATCCGTCGTCCCCAGCTTCTTATAGATCCACCGGATATTCTTAAACATGATAGATATTTTACTGAAAATACTGCTATGCCGCTCACCGCTTCCCAATATAGGTACATCTGTCCAGGAAGAGGGAGAAGCGTTATCTTCACTTGTAAATGTCACCGTATTTTCTTTACTATCCCCAGTCTGAGACAAGGCTTCGCTTTTATCCATTTTCTTCCCGATTGCCTCATTCAGAGCTTCCACAACGGTCTCATTCTCTGCGATAGCGTCCGCAACCTCTTTTAGTGTATCGAGGGTTTCCGGGGCACCGTCAATCAACTGGGCAATCTTCTGGTCTGTGTAGCCTGTAAGCTGCTCATACTGCTGCTGAAACTGCTCCTGTGTACCAGTACCCTGCTTATCCAATTCCTTTTTCAAAAACGCTTCGTTATTGATCATTTTTTCTGTCACAGAATTAAACAGATCCGCATGGGCCGGGTCTGTCGGCTCAAACTTGCGGATCTGTTCTGTATATTCTGGATTTTCCATGATTTCAAAATCTGCCATCTGCTACTCTCCTTTTCTACATAGTATCATTAATTTTAAACACGAATAAAAAGTCACTGTCTTTTCCTTTGGCTTTAAAATTCTTAATAGCGATCAAATCGCCCTCCGCGTCTGCTAAGGCTATCTCGCTGATATTTTGATCCACCAGCTCATTTTCTTCTAATATGCAGGAATATCTAATCTGTGTATCGCTTATAATTTCCACTTCTCCAATATCCTTTCGATATACTTCATGATTCAACTCCTGCTGCATTTCTTCGATTTCTAAAACTTCTCCTGAATCATCCACGCCGCCGATTCCAAATACCATTTGTTTAATTGGTGGCAACGTCTGTTTTCCTGCTCTTGCAAGCAGCATTTTCTTCTTTGCCAACACCGTAGTAATCACCTTTGACATGTCTACATTTCCTCCTTGATCTCCTCCGCATCCATTATCCTGCTGCCATCCATACTCACGCTTCCATCCAGATACCACAGATTATGTTGTTTGGTTATAAAGTCACTTTCGAATATTTCGCTATTCTTTATACAGGTTTCCAGTTCTGTTTCCGTGACGCATTCTTTCAAAAAATGCTGTAAAATAAATGTTTCCATTTCCAATATTTTTGGCATTTCCAACATTTCTAAAAATATCATGATTTCGTACACAAAATAAATATAAATGTTTAATCCTAAAATATCATCTAATGTTTTATAAATCGCTAACACATTATCAATAGAATCATTAACTTTAATCAATAATTCTTCTGCATCATAATCCGGCTTTAATTCTATTTCATTAGAATAATTGTATATCAGATTAAGAATATCCTGAAAATTAAGATTCTTTCTTATTACCCTTACCAACACCGCAATTCTCCGTTCCTCTAGGTTCTGTCCTGGTACTGGCACAATTCCTAATTCCTGTTCAAAACGTGCGATTCCATATTCATCCGCTGTGGTAATGAACATATTCATTAAAATTCGTTCTATCTCTGGATCAATGCAGTCAATTTCCGGCTGTTCCGCTTTGCAAATCTCCCTGATCTCCCGGATCCGCTCCATCACCTTCGGCTGATACTCTATTAACATTCTTAATTTCTCCTTTCGCTGATATCTCGTTTTTCTCTAAAAACAGATTATCCTCTGATTCATTCAGTCTCAAATTTCGAATATCCACCACGCCTGTCACTTCTGCCATTGCCTCTGCCAGTTTCAATGTTCTAACCACCAGTCCGTTTCTTCCGGTATCTTCCCAAGTCTTATTTAAAGAAATAAAATAATCGTCTACTGCATTTTCAATATCCTGCTGCACTGCCGCAAAAGAAATACCCTCTGTGAGCTCAAATTCCGCCTGAATATCAATTATTTTTTCTTCCACCGGATAAATGTCCACCACATGCCAAAATGGTGCCATTCCCTGTCCGTCTCCCTGGCACTCTTTCGGATCCACTTTCTCCTGTATCTCACTTATCACTTCATCTGCAGGTTTTTTCCAGAAGGAAGACAGCACGTATATTTTTATTCTTCTGTGATCTTTCTTCACACGTTCCAGCTTCACGCCTCCAACGCCGACCAGTCCTTTCACATACTTTCGGTAAGCCGCGCGGTTTCCATTCATACTGTATTCCTGTTTCCGTTCCATAAGGTAGCGGTTCCGGTAAACCTCCGTATCTTCATCATCCATGGCAGCTTCCATCAGCTCAAGCAGCTCTCCTTTTTCGTAACCTTCTATAAATTCGATTGGAAGAAGCTCCTCTTCCGGTTTCACGTTTCCTTCTGCCCCTGCAGTCTCGCACTCTAAAAAATATTTTCGCTCTTCCGCCTTTTCTATATTGATATAAGTCAAATCCCCAGCCTCAAACCGCTCTCCTATTTCAAAATCAAGGTTAAATTCTGCCAGCCATTTTGCATTTGTCGCAGTTTTTATGGGAATGTTATTTTCTTTTCCAAAAAGAATTAGGTGTTCTCTATCGCACGTCAATGCGCTTCCATTTAAGTCTGCCGCTTCCAGATTGTTGTACACTTCTTCTATTTCCGCCGCCGCTGGTGCTAAAGCAAAATGCATCAAAGTGCCTTCCTCTGTGCTGATATCCCCGTCCACCCTTTCCCGCATATTTTTTAAGATCGTATCAAAATCTTTCTCGTCATACATACTCAGTCCACCTCCGTTTCATATGTATCACTTTCCCGATCCCCGTAAATCGTTTCTATCGTAACGACAGCCCGCAAGCGTCCCTTTTTATATTCAATATCCGAAACGTCCACATCCTCTATATAGTCATTTTCAAGCAAGCATTCTCTAATCATCCGGGCCGCTTCACTTTCTATGTGTTCTGCACTAAATCCCTGCCCATACAGATCTTCTATCTCATTTCCATAATCCCAACTGCAAATAAAGAATCGGTATCGTGCAACCCGTAGCGCAAGATAGCACCATACTTTTACCGCCTCCACACCTTCTACGATCTTTCCAGTCAACTGCCCGGTGGTAAAATCTATTCCAAATTCTTTCGGTATTTCTGCTTCCTGTAGTTCTTCTAAAATCTCCTCATCTTCGATATAGGCCGGAAAAAGGCTCATGGCTCCACCAGCCTTTCTATGATGGCGTATGTATCATCAGTAACCCGCTGGATCAACACGGTATCTCCTTCTTTCAGCTTTCCCTTTAAATGATCCGCAATCAAAAGATCCTCTTTGTCCAGCATTAAATCTCCCGCGTCACATTCTGCAGTATTTTTCATTTCTGCCAGCCTCGGCACTGGCAGGTTGTTTGCCGCCCCCTGTTCCCGCATCAGCTTTATGATCTGCTCATAGCCATTCATCTTTAAGCCTCCTTTTTATACCGTCTTTTTATCCATAATATTTTTAAAATTCAATTCCAGGCTCATGGTATATACTCCACCTTCCCATGTATGCGTGTCGCTGTCGATCCAGAATAAACCGTCCAGCCCCGTAGCTTTGTCATGCACCTTAACACCATTCCCTGCAGTGCATTTCACATTTCCTTCTATCACATCCACATTTACTTTTTTCTCAATGCCTGCCAGCATATTTTTGGCTGCTCTCTTCGCATTCACGCCCTGTTCTTTTGTGTAAATCTCCTGATACAGTCCGTACCGTTTTAAATGCCCGGCATTTTTAACTACTCCGATCTGCTTTCCTTTCTCGTTATAGATCAATACCTTATCTACCATATTTTCTATGGTCTCTTCATAAGAGGAAGAGACGATATTTCTATTTTCATCCAGAGAATACCCGCTGACTACCATCCCTTTCACTTTCGTACAAAATTTCTTTCCCTTCATATAGCACATATATTTTTTGCCTGTGCCCTTAGAAGCCTTCGTATATGCAATCATGATTGTATCATAGACGCTGTTTCCGTCTATAATAATCTTATTTATCATCTTTTTGGTTTTTACGATTGTCCCAACCTGTATGCCATATTTTTTACATATTAAACGCGTAATCCGTTCCGCTGTTTTCTTTTTGTATTTTCCTTTATAGGAAATACGCAACAGATGTCCTAGTAAATCCGTTGCATTGTATGTAACAGTCCCTATCTCTCCCTTTTTCTCACTGGTCTGTATTTCTCCGTAAAAAATATTTTTTCCACCTTCATAAAGTGCTATCACGTCGCCTACTGCCAGATTCAGTTTTAATTTCTTAAGGTTTGGATCGTTTGGTGCATTCAGCACCGTAATACTGGCCTGCCTTGCCGCCTGCGTCGTAGATCCGCTCCATGTAACGGCTCCTACCGCCTGTGTGATATCATACGTGGTTTTATTACTCTTTTTGGTCCATTTCACAATCATGGCGTGATAGTCACCTTCTTCCCGACGGGTGGTTTTTTCTTATTTGACATTTTATTCTGTTTCGCAATCTTTTTCGCATTTTTACTGGATCCGGTATATTTTTTTGCCAGCTTTGCCCAGGTATCACCTTTTTTTACAGTCACCGTGATTTTCTTTGGCTTCTTTTTGTTTCGCTTTTTTACAGGCCTCCGGTATTTTTTCAGCTGAATCGTATAATAAATATCTCCTGTGCCATCCGTGAATTTCCATTCAAACGATTCAATCGTCGCTTCGTAATTGATTAATGGCGTGATAATAAAACGTATCACGCCATTCTGTTTCATTTTTTCAACCAATTGTACACACTTCTGGGGGCTTTTATATCCCCGGTACTGATCATAGTACATGGGCTTTTGTGGAAAATGGCTTTCCAACTGTACTGTTTCTAATTTCGGAAGTCCCAAGAGATTCACTTCTCCCAGTGCATTTACAACTTCTGTCTTATTATCCTGTTCACTGCTCTGTCCGACTTCTTGTGGAAGAATTGGAAGCCTTAATGCGTTCTTCCCCTGCTTTAACCATATCTCCATCACGTCACCCCCATATTGATTGCAGTGTCCCTTAGTTTCATGGACAATTTTTCTGTCAATTTATCTATGTCTTTTTCTTCTCTGACAATAATCTGCTCAGCCAATTTCGGGATCGTAATAATAATATCTCCTTTCGCCCTGCTTCTATTATCAGCTTTTTCCAAATTCTTTATTTTTCGATCTGCAGTCGCTAACTTTCGGTCTGCTGATTTCCGCGCAATATTCACGCTTTCATCATGCGGGTATACTCTTGATCCTTTTGGAAGGTCTACGATCTCACCGCCTTTTTCATGAATCTGTACAATACCGCCTGTCCAATCCTTTGTACCTTTTGCCAGAGCTGGAATTGTCGGAATGTCAAAACCAATGTGCTTTCCTCCCACGATCGGAATTCCTTCTGGAATATCTACAGAAACATTATTAATGCCTCGGATCGCATTATTAATCACACCAATCACTGCATTGATCGGCACTTTGCATAATCCACCCAATGCCTCAAAAATACCGCCGAAGATACCTTTCACACCTTCCCATGCCTGTTGCCAGTTTGCGGTAAATATTCCTGTTATAAATGTGATTAATCCGTCAAACACTTTCATTACACCACTTATGATCTCCTTAATATTTCCAGAAACAGAAGAAATCACGCTTGCTGCTGTGTTGAACGTGATGGAAATGACGCTTCCTACAATATGCATCACCGTTTTTACAATGGTTCCTATTGTTTGAAATACAGGCTGCATTTTTTTTACTGCTCCGCTTACGGTACGGAATATTTCTGCAAATATAGACGTAAACGTAGAACCCAGTTTTATAACAACAGGAGCTACTTTTTGAATCGCAAATACCAGTATACTTCCGATTGTTTTGGCAATCGTGACGATACTCGGCATTATTTTTAAGACAGTTTTTCCCAGAAAAGAAAAAGCATTTGCCAGCAGGGTTTTAATGATCGGCACCACTGCCTTTATCGCATTACCTACTGTTTTCAGTACTGGACTTACCTTTTTAAAGGCTCCAATACACTTTGTAATCACTACTGGAGCTATTTTGGCAGTAGCATCTATCACCGACTTTATAATTGGAATGACCGACTTCATGACCGTTTTAAATCCGCTCACCGCCTGTTTAATGGTGTCTCCAAAGGTATCCATGAACCATTCTTTGACATTCATCAACACAGGCTTTATACTCTTCCAATTTTTTATTACCAATACGGTTGCTGCTGCAATCGCCGCTAACACAGCTATCACGATTCCTGCAGGGCTTGTGATTACGCCGAGAATCCCTCCAAATTTTGCAATCGTAGACGTAATTTTACTGAACATACTCACTGCTTTACCAACGCCTGTCACTACTTTTCCAAACACCAGTATGCATGGCCCGACTGCCGCCGCTATTCCAGCCCATTTCATAATAGAATCTACTTGCGCACTTGACAGTCCATTAAACCAGTCCGTTGCTTTCTGCACCCATCCCACTGCTGTTTTTAAGTATGGCGTCAATTTATTTCCTATGGTGATCGCTGCGCCCTCCAAAGCAGATTTCAATAGGGTTAATTGACCATTTAAGTTATCTAACTGTGTTTTTGCCGCTTCCTCTGCTGCACCTCCGCTGCCTTTGATCGCATCCGATAATTCATTATATTTTTTTGTAGACGTATTAATAATGGCCAGCATACCAGCCATGCTTTCTTTTCCAAAAAGCTGCTTCGCATAGGCTGCCTGTTGGTCTTGTGTCAACCCTTGAAAAGAACTTTGCAGGTTTTGAATCACCTCGCCCCAGCTCTTCATACTGCCATCCTGTTTTGTAATTCTGATCCCCAAATCATCCATGGCACTTTTCATTCCGCTTGTTGGAGCTGCCATGTTAGAAATGGCATTCTTTAAGGCGGTACCTGCCTGGCTGCCTTTGATTCCCATGTTTCCCATAACCGCCAAAGAAGTAGTCACTTCTTCTATGGAATATCCCATGGTTCCGCTGATTGCGCCACAGTATTTATAACTTTCTCCCAATGTTTCTACCGAAACATTAGCCGAGGTACAGGCTTTGGTCATAGTGTCTGCGAATTTCGCACTATCTGAGGCTTGATATCCAAAGGCACTGATTGCGTCTGTCATAATATCCGAAGTCCGCGCCAGGTCTGTTCCGCTTGCACTGGCAAGGTCTAACACCCCTTTTAAGCCATTTACATTGTCCGCCGCGGTCCATCCCGCCATGCCCGTATACTGCATAGCCTCTGCAACTTCTTTGGCACTCCAGGCAGTAGAGGCACCGAGATCCATTCCCAGTTGTTCCAACTGTTTAAAATCATTCCCGGTTGCCCCTGTAATCGCCTTTACATTGCTCATGGCGCTCTCATAATCCGCCGCTGTTTTTACTGCTGCAACGCCTACCCCTGCAACAGGAGCGGTAATTGCCTTCGTCAATCCTTTCCCTGCACTTTGAATCACATTCCCTGCACTTTGAATCTCCTTGCCTGCTTTTCTTGCCTCACGGGACATTTGACGCATACTATTAATGGTCTGCCTGGATGGGTTGCTAAACGCATCAATAAATTGTATACAAGTGCTGATTACTCTTCCCATTTCTTACTGTCCCCCTCCTATTGCTCTAATCTCCTCTTCTCGTTCTTCTAGGTATTGCAGCATATAGGCATGGGCGATCCGCTTTGATCCGTAAGGAAGATTCATATACTCTCCGATTTTCCATTTAAAAAACCGATAGTGAAGGTAATCGAACTGCACTTCACTATCGGTTCTGATCAGTTTTTTATTTCTTCGTCAATTTCTTCTGTACTTATGCCAAAGCCTGCCATCTTGTTCACTTCCGCTGCTACCATATTAACTTCGCCCTTTAAGAGCTTTAACGCTGCCATTGCAGGCGTCGCAACTCCCAGATGTTTCAACAGCTCTTCGTCTTTTAAATTTGGTTCTACAATGGCCGCCGCTGCTATGAGGCTGTTTGTTTCCAGCGTTTTTCTAATAATCGGATTTCCTTCGCTGTCTAACCCACTCTCAGATAATTCCAATAATGTCTGGGGACTCACACTCTGTATCGTGATTTTTGTCTTTTCTCCGAAAAGATCGGAAAGCATCTTGCTTGTGATTTCTTTTCTTTTTTCCTTGTTAAAATCTCCTTTGTCAATCTGCATCAATTTCTCTGCTAAATTCATATTTTTCCTCCATTTTTTTCATAAAAAAAGAACCATACTTTTGATATGGTTCTGCCTGGTTTTTGTATTAAATTGATTCTAAAATCTCCCAATCGTCAAATGTAAATCCATAGGAACGTTCTGACATTTTTCCGTTTTCAAAGTCTGCCAGAATCATTTTATCCAGCACACAATTATAAAATGCCACTCGTTCCGCACCAATCGCGTCTGGATCATCCACCTTGAAAATGATGGTATGGACTGCTGTTTTTCCTTTTTTTAATGCTTCCTGTTCTTTTTTTAGAACCCTGCTGTTTACATGGTGGATTTTAAATTCCCCTTTTGGTTCCAGTCCTGTAATCTTCTGCCCTTCAATCATTTTTCCCGCCTGAGGGACTGCTGTCCTTTTATAACCCACTTCCGCCTTTCCTGCAAGGATCTCAGCCATATATTCACCGTCATACCACATTTCGCCATAGCTTCCATTGATTACTTGTTCGGCATTAAACTTATTCATTTTTCACCCTCCCTTCTTTTAAATTGCAATCGGAAGGTCAATATCTTCCATAGCATCCAGTATAGTTACACTACCCTTTAAGAACACATGTGATCCAGTTTCCAATTTCGCAATTGAAACATCATCCAATGCCGCTAGCTCCTCTTCTGTATACTTCCCCCTGCCCAAATGATATGCTTTAATTGCATCCAAATCGAAGGTTACTTCGTAATTCTCATCTATCACCGCATCCATATGCAGTTGTTTAAAATAGCCTTTAATCGCTGTAAGCAGGATACATTTATTGTCATAATTATTGGTATACTTTCCTAAGTAACTATCCTGGGCAGTCTTCGTGATATCGTCCGCGATCAGATCCATAGCATCCACAATCTTTATTTTCTTATAACTGTCTCCCTTCCCTTCTGTATTTGTTACAAAGCTATTCACCGCCCGTACTGTCTTTACTTTCTCACCATCATAGAAGATGATAAATTCTCCTTTGCTTACCGGAGTGTCGATATCATCCAGCCTGGTGCAGTCATCCAGTTCTGGCATTGGTGCATAGGTTGCAGAAATCTGCAGGGGTGTGCCCGCGATCAGCCCGGCAATCCTGCTGCAATACTGTTCACAGTTATACTCAGTAGTAACCCGCTCTATACTCCCATCCTTCTGGGTGATATCCTCCGCATACACATTTTTATCAATGGTATAGTTAATGATTCCTTCGTGGTCTGCCGCTGTATGAGGCAGCACCGCTTTGATACGCTTTTTCTTTTCCCTCATAGTTTTTACCCATGCGGCCACTTCCTGGGCCTTTTGATCCGAAGATACCGCTGGAATGGCAAGATAGTCAAACTTAATCGTTTCCCATTCTTTCATAGCCGCACTGTAGGCTTCTCCCGCGTCCGTCCCTTCCTGGTCTGTGCTCATGCCATATACTAAAACTTTAATAGGGGTTGTCTGATAGCCCAGCAGTGCCAGCTTGATCTGCTCTTTTGTAGTATCCGATACGCCGGCTGGAATGTCCCCTGGACTTGTAATGATAATCGGATTCGTCATAGGCGTCACAAAAGTATCTTTTACTCCTAATAGAACAATCCCTCTGGAACCTCTTTCTACTGCGCTTTTTGCCCGTTCCGTAAAGGAAATATTGATTTCTGGTGCCCTGATATTCATATTTTTTTATTCCTCCCTTTTTGATAAATTAAATTCCATTTCCCCGGCCTCTTCTCCTTCCGGTTCTTCCGCTGTATTCTCATAAAAATCAAATTCTACGGATACCTGCAGGATATTTTCTTTTTGACCAATATAATCATAAGTAATGCCGCCTACTGTCAAATGCCTTTCTTCCACCACAACCACCATGCCGAATGCATCTTTTATGGTGTCTACCATTTGCAACTGCTGCATTTCATTGGTAATTTCCTGGAAATATGTTATTTTCAGAATAAAGCCGGATTTTGCAAAACCTCTGGTTTCCCGTTTGAAAGATTTTGCGATAATTTCAATAAAAAGAGAGGGCGTATCGTATCCCTCCGTCACCTCTCTTCCATATATTTTTAGTCCAGTCTTTTCTTTTAACAGCTTATTTGCTGCTGTCTTAATTGCGGCCTGCGACAACATTACAAATCATGCCTCCTTAACACCTGATTGCACAACGTTTCGAACCGATCTGGTATGATATCTTGAAATTCATTTCTCGTTTTTTCCATCATATGTTTTCCCGGCACAAACCCTACCACCCGTCCGCCTCTTACAACGTTATGCCCTTTTTCTACTAAATGGAAGTGCGGGGAGCTATTGTATATCAATGCTATGCTTGTCTCCCCTTCTTTCCGCGTTCTAATTCCAAACTTTTTCCGCATCTTTGTAGAGGCATCCCCTCTATGATTTTTTCCATCCGGCGTTTTGTCTTTTACACTTTCTTTAAAATCTTTTGCGATCGTCCTAAGACCTTTCCGCATATCCTCTGGATATTCTTCTATTGCTTCCCTTAAATCCCTTTCTAATTCCTCCATTCCCTCCATATTAAATTCAAAGGTTGCCACTCTCTCACCTTCCTTCTTCTACCACTTCCCGTCTTTCTTCTGTTTTTTCTGTACAGATAATTTCCAGCATTTCATTGGCTTCCCTGATATTCCGCGGCGGCGCCTTAATTTCAAACAGCCTGTCTTTATATTTTATGTACATATCCGAAGTGATATCTTTCTGATACCTCACTGTGATCACATAGGTCAATTCCGGGTGATCTTTATTAGCCTCTACCAACTCTTTTCCGCTTTTCGGTTCCACACTAGCCCACACCGTTCGAATCGGCTTCAAATACTGCTGCATTTGCTTTAACTCATTCTCCTCTTCCGCATATCTGCAGAAGGTAACTCTTTTATTTGTTCTGCCAATATCCATACAGCCTCCTTATAGTTGCAGTTGCAACAGCAGAGAACGTGTTGCATAAGTGAATTCATCCGGCACGCCTCCGCTAGCACCTTTGTTTTGGGAAATGGTAGATCGGTTTTCATACCAATAAGCAATCAATAACTTTAGATATACCTTCTCCAACTCATATGCGATCCTTTCGCCCTGTTCATTTTCTTCCGGGTATTCTTTTCCAGTCGCATTTTTTAAATATGTCTCTGCCGCTGCTATCAAGGATATGATCAAATTGTCATCTTCTTCCAGATCCACTCTAAGATAATTCTTTACTTCCTCCAACGTTAAGATCATAATTCGCCTGCCTGCTTCGCTGCTTCCTGCTGTGCCAAGAAATCTGCTACTACTTCCGCTTTGCTGTCCGCTGCTGTTTTTGTCATGGTATAGCCATTTTCTTCTGCCAATGTAAGAATGTTCTCCCTGCTTAATTTATTTAATTCTGCCTGGCTGTAGACACCGTCTCCGTTCCTATCATCTTTAATGCCATCCTGATTGCTGTCTCCTTTTTCCATTCCCACATCCGCCAGGCCCATAATAATGGCATCTGGGTCTACTGTCTGAATGTCTAAACGTTCTCTTACTTTGATCTTTGTCTGATCCTTCTCCCATGCCCCTGCTGCAAGATTTGTGATATCAATGGTCAATGTTTCACGGTCAAAAATCGTGATCGCCTCTTTTAAGTCCCCACAGATAATTGGGGCTTTTCCATCCATATTTTTTAAGGTTCTGTTAGATACCTTGATAACCGGATATTCACCAAAGAGCAGCTTTTTTGTCTTTTCGGTAGGATCCGGCTGCATAATATAATTTCCTTTTTCATCCTTCAATTTATCCAGGAAATTAAAACCGCTCTGATTTGTTACCACGACGGAACTTAAGGCAATATTCGGATCCAGCATAACATTGAAGATGTCTTTTAAATCGTCAAATCCTTTTACCGGAACTTCTAACCCTGCACAGATTTCTTTGATTTTTTTAATGATCATAAAATTACGTGTGGCCTTTGCTTTTTTTGAAACCCATTTTTTAAGATAGCCCATGATGTTTTCCGCGGTATCTTGAAGCAGTTCCCTGGTCACTTTCAGAATTCCGCCCTTTTTCTTAATATCGTATTTAATCAAGTCAAACTGCGGTGTGGATTCTTCTGGGAATTCTGCGTCTTCATCCACGTTGTCAAAAGGTGTCTGATCTGCTTCCCGCTCAATCACGCGGCTTCCCTTATTTGTTGTTACATGTTCCACATTGACCAGATTTTCTAAAGCATCCTCGCTTCTACGAAGCTCTTTAATCTTCGTTCTCACATCCTTTGGAACAGTCAAGCCACCGTCTTCGTCGCTTCCTTCTGACATTGCATCCAAAATTTCTGCATCTTCTTTGGAAACCTGCTGCTGTTTTTGTGCCGCTTTCATGGCATTTACAAAAGCACTTATTTCTTTTTTCACATTCTCAACAGTATCCATTACCTGTTTTTTCTTTGCGTTTTTTAACGCTTCCTCTGTTTCTTCCTCCTCCAAATCTGCCAGAAGATTGAATTCTTCCTGTAAATCCCGCAATTCTTCTTTTGCCGCTTTTGCCTCTTCCAGTTTCTTATCTTCCACTAACTTCCGCACTTCTGCTTTCTTCTCATTGATCCTGTTCAATAATTCTCTTAATTCTTTGTTCAATTTTTATCCCTCCATTTTTTTACAAAATAAAAAGACCTAGACATAATAGTCTAAATCTTTCAATATGTTTTCTGCTTCTTGCTGATCCTTTTTTTCTGTATTGCCTATCATATCGCATCCGTCTGCCAGGTTTATTCCTATCACATACCGCTTTTTCACCAATGCTTCTGCCAAGGCGTCTGCCAATTTATCCATATCATACGGATTTTCCTGTTTTGATTTCTCTTTCAAATTTTCCGGTAAATGAAAATACTTCTCATAATATTCACTTATGGCCGCTGTTGCTGCGCTTTTTTCAGATACTTCAATGTCAAAATATTCCTGCCACTCCTTTCCATTTTTCCAAGTCTCCGCATTGATAAAATCATTGATATCCTCTTCTGTCACCCCTTCTTTCACATGCCTCATGTAAGTATTTAAAATCACCTTTTGGCATCCGTCTAAAATATCCGCCTCCTTTCTCATGTCGTCTGCATTTCCCCAAGCCATACTAGATGGTTTATGGATCATCATTTGTGCATTTTCCGGTATGATAATACGATCACCTGCCATAGCGATTACAGAAGCAATGCTTGCCGCAAGTCCTTCTACATATACCGTGATTTCCGCCTGGTACCGCGATAGAATATTATAAATGGCGATCCCTCCAAAAACACTCCCTCCACCACTGTTTATGTGTACATTGATTGAGGAGACATTTTCTAACTGGTCTAAAAAATCCTGTACGTCGCTAGGTGCTTTATCTTCCGGAAAATATTTCTGCCACTCTCCCATACTTTCGCTGTTGATATCTCCATAAAAGCATAAGTCTGCTGTCCGCTCCGTCTGATTTTTTATTTCGATACTTCCTACTTTTTGATACTTATTATTTTTGTCACGTTTTTTTAATTCTAAAATCGGCACGCTGAAACGCCTCCTTTTTCTTTATAATTCTCTCCCAACTGCGTCAATTTTATATAATTTCCATTACACATCAGATCATCCCCACCAGGCTTGTCCGGTGCATCTAAAAGAGCCCTGGCTTCATTCGGCGTTCGTATTCCATTTTGCACATATTTACTTAGTATCTCAGCCTGGCTTTTTGTATCGGTACGTAAAATGACATTCTCATTAAATTTGAAATATAACCCCTGTGCCTCTTCTGAAGGGTCCAGCAGCTTATAATTAATTTCTTCCTCATACTGTTTTAAAATATATAGTTCTGTGTCAACATAGAAAGAGAGCTGCTGCATCTCTGAATTGCTATAGCTGCTCTTCTCGTAATCGTTGATCTGGTTTGGCTTAATCCCAAAAGCCCCCGCAATCTGCAGGGCGGTATATTTCGACAGTTCGTAATACTGACTATCCGTCATACTGATACTTAACGGTTCTATCCGCATTCCAATCGGCACTGGTATAAACTTTCCTGCATTATTTGCGCCAGTAGCATACTGTTCGAACCGCTTTATCAGTTTCTTTTCTTTTTTAGGATCAAGGTCGCCAGTATACTGCAGGGCCGCCCGCGCGGTCATCCCTCCTTCATACAGATTGTTCTTGAATTTCTGTGCCTCCATCGCTCCGTCTATGGTTCTTTTTAAAATCTCCCGCACGCTTGCCCCCATGATCCCGTCGAAGGTTGTTGATGTCTTAAAATGGAGTACCTCATAATTACGGAAGAAATAACTCTCTCCGCTGTATTTATCAGAATACCAATAATAAATCTCTCCTTTTCCACCGAAAATCCCCCGATCATCCACAATGACTGTCACGTCATTGCTAGGCATGATCCACAGCCCTTTTACGGAAAAACTTCCGCCAAATTTTTTCCGTTCAAATTCTCCTTGAATCCAGACATATGCGTTGCCAAAATGATTCCGGTTATTTTCTACCGTAGTCCAAAATGTGGTTGGTGTCATGATGGGGTTCGGCCTTTGTTTTAGCAGGTAATAGACTTGATTCGACTCCGCCTCCTTCCTTCCTTTTGCGTAAAACTTAATCGGCATTTTTCCTACCGTTTCTGAAAGCATTTTTAGGCAAGTAAAATAGGTAATTTCCTGTATCGGTTTATTGAAATTCCCGGATATCCCCAGCCATTCCAACAACTTCTCATCATTCAGCCCCACTGAGGTATGATCTTCTCTCGCCCCTTTCACCTTGTTTCTTATTATCTCAAACACATCCATCTTATCACCTGCCTTATTCTTCATCATCTTTATATAAATCTAAGAATGCATCCACACTGTTATTAATGTCTACTCCTTCTAGGTCTATATCTTTCGCTATTTTATGACTGCAAATCGCCGCGTCACATGGATCAATTCTATTTTTCTGGGTCATTTTATCTATTTTAATTTCTCCAAAACTGTTTGGTTCTGAAAGAATCGCGTCATGCATGGATCTTGTTAAAAGCACATTTTTTTTATTGTATTCTATATTATTTGCTTTTACTTCTAACTGAAAATCTACTGTAGTATCATTTAAACTTCTCGCACTTTGTTTAATCTCAATCAGATCACATCCGAAGTCTTCCAGATCAGCTAGAAACGCGCTGGCATTGTGCGGATCGTAACCGATCGCGACAACGTCAAAATCATATTGATCTATCAATTCATGCAGATTTTTCAGGATCGCTTTATAATCTGTTTTAATTCCTCCCGCTGCTGTCGTGGCAGTCAATAAGCCCTGCCGCTCCCAGATCACATAGGGCGCATTATCTTCCAATTCCATATGTTCCTGTATTCTGTTTTTAGGCATAAAGCTGTGGCTGTGAAGAAAATATTTTCGATCCCCTGTCTCGTTGTCTTCGTAAGGAAATTCCATACAATAGCTGGTCAAATCTCCTCCGCTGGACAAATCTAGTCCTATTACCACTTGCTTTCCAACAAAGTCTTCTAATGTCCGATCAGAACCGCACTTTTCCCACTCTGCAAAATCCAAAAAGGCCTCTTCCGCATTTGTCACCCAGATATCCAGGGCTTTTGTAAGAAAATCCCTTAATTCCGAACCACCCATACTCCTAGCTTTTTTTGCGTCTTCCATCATATTTGCCAGTAATTCGGGGTCCTTTCCAGTCAAAGGACAACACTTAATCCAGTTTTTTGGATTCCATATATCATCCTTTTCATCCATCTGCGCGATATAAATAAACTGCCTGTCGTTTTTATCTATTCCACGCAACACACGTCTGCAATATTGATACAACTCATAACATGGGCCATTCAGATTGAATCCTGCTGTTGTAATAATAGATATTAAGAACTGTTTTAAATGCCTGGTACCGCCTTTCAGCAGCTTATACATTTGGTTATCTTTATGTGCATGGTATTCGTCTACAATACCTAAATAAGGCCGGAATCCGTCAATGGTCTTCGTATCCCGCCCTAATGCCTTTATCACGCTGCCTGTAAGCAGTCCTGTGATCTCATTTTCATATTCTTTAATTTTGAACAATTCATCTAAGTCTTTATCTGCCTCGATAAAATTTTCAATTTCTTTTAATACAATCTTTGCCTGATCTGCTTTTGTGGCAGTGCAATAAATCTGTCCATGCTGGTATTTGTCAAAGTTACTACATTTTATTCCAAGAACCGCATTCAGAACGCTTTTTCCCTGCTGCCTAGCTAACTGCACATAACTGTCTGTAAATCTCCGTTTTTTGGTTTCCCTGTGTACCCATCCAAAAAGGGACCCCAGTACAAATTCCTGGAATCCCACGCAAATGAAGGGTTCGTTTCTTTCTCCCTCTGCTATCGTAAGTTTATTTGCCAGTTCTATAATATCTTCCGCTTTTTCCGGCTGAAATATAAATGGAAAATCTGGATCGTTTTTCTCTGCCCTTTTTAAATCATCTAAGTGTCGTTTGAATGCCAGCCGCGCATCTTCGCCAAACTCCTTTTTATTTCTTAGATTTTTCCGGGCAAACTCTGTCACTCGATCTTTCATATGTTTTATGCATGTTTCAAGAATTTATTTTCCGGCTTTGTCTCCTCTTTCTTCGGCATCACCAGTTTGCAGCGACTTGATATCGTTAATCCCAGTTCTCTTGCATCTGCATTACACTGTCTTTCTAATCTTGCCTGGATTTTCTGCAGATAATTGTATTTTTCTATCTGCTCTGCAATCTGCACCTCTTCACTTACCATACTTTTTTTATCCGGCGTAAACTTAATCTTTCCCAACTGTTTTGTGACCTTCTCATATTCTGTTGCAGCTCTTATGTATCGCGCTAAAATATCACAATCTAAGTTAGACATGATTCCGATTTCTTTTAATTCCTGCGCAATTTCATGGAACTTTTCTTTCTCCTTTTTGCTTAGATAATCCGGCGCCTCTATCTTGTCGCAAGGTGCGCTGATCTCTGTCTTTTTTCTCTCCTCATACTCCGCTTTTGTTAAATGTTTCTTTCCTTTTGCTACGATAAGGTCTATTGGCTGTCTAGGTCTTGCCACAGTTGTTCCCTCCTTTCAAAAAAAATCTCATTTAGGGAGTTTTTGCGTAAATTAAGGGGGGCTGCGGGCTTAGTAAAACCGAAAAAAACTTTAATCAGCCCCCTACCACTTTCTTTTGGTATTCTTCCACTGCCCGCCTTAAATCCTGCTGCATCTTTCTTTTGGTATCCACCTTGCTATATGCTTTCTTTATCGTTCCTTCGTGGGTCTCTTCACTGACGCTGATTAAGTTGCTAAGTGTACTCCGCTTTGTATAATCCTCTCTCAACTCTACAATATGATGTACTATTGTGGCTGGGATAATCCTTCCTTCCGTTATGTACAGGTACACATCTATCCCGGTATCTCTTGCCAATGCTGCCGCTCTTGCGGTCTTCCATTCAGAAGAATTATAAAATGCTTTCGCCTTTTTATCCCTATACTTCCTGTCATACTCTGCGTCACTCTCCGCTTTCGTCCGCTCATGTGCGTTGCAGTAAGTCTTTGTAATATCAATCAGCCTGTTGCACCCGCACTTTGCGCAATACTTTTTCAGTTCCATTTCTTTCACCTTCCCAAAAGAAAAGACGCGGCTATCTTTCTTTCGATAACCGCGCCTTTCTAATTTGCAGAAATTTTATTTTAATTATATTAGCATATTAAAACAGACTTGTCCAGGGTACGGAATCGGGCGGGCGTATGGTCAACCACTCTTATTCATATCGCATCTGATCCGAAGAGCAAGACAGCCATTTCTTTTACCAGCGTATTCTTATAAGTCCGTACTGTCTTTTCATTTAAGTTATCATTGTATCCTTCCTGTTTCGCTAATATATCCGCTATCTCTTCG
The DNA here is from genome assembly GCA_022792535.1 of Lachnospiraceae bacterium. Taxonomy (GTDB): domain Bacteria; phylum Bacillota; class Clostridia; order Lachnospirales; family Lachnospiraceae; genus Petralouisia. Next base: position 101,295 of record JAAWBG010000024.1, on the reverse strand, counting down.
TAAGTATACAGTTCTTCTTTGATCTTATTTCCCTCTTCACTCTCTTTTCGGCTCAAATAGCGTAGTTCAATCACTTCATAACCTTTTCTATCCTGAATCTTATGCAAAGCCTTTTCTATGCGTTCTACGTCATTCAAGCTACGTTCATAAGAAGCCTTACGGTCTCTCAATATCGTCTCTTCATCCGTTGGCGCTGCCTTGTTTTTTGAGTATGTAATGAAACTTGCGCTTTTCCCATGAAAGGCCATATCCAGATATTCTTTCTCGTCTTCCACATGTTCTTTCAAAGTCTGATAGCAATATAGTATTTTTTCTGTATTTTTAAACGCCTCTTCTTTCATTACTTTCTGTCGATCCACCCAGGAAATGCTATTCATTTTTTTAAAAACTTCGTCAATCGTTGTTATGATTGTCTCCTTCGTTTCCTTTGTCACTCCCATATAATCAAGCCTCCTCTACCTGTCCAAAAAATTTTATGTATACATCTGGATAGTTTTCACCTATATATTTCTTTATTTCTTCCTGATCTGGTATTTCCAGTTTTTCATCCATCATTTTTCTTTCAAATATAATGCCTTTAGGACTTAAATATAACTCCTTTACTATATACCCGAAAGAGTTCCTGCAATCACATATTTTCTCGCTCTTTTCTGTATCAAATAATAATGGTTCTTCGATTGTTTGATCCTCCTGTTTCTTTTTAATCATAAAAATTGCCTTCATTCTTTCTTTTCTCCTCCTTTTTTATCTGAATTTTTAGAAATATATGCGATCGTGATACAGATAATCGCGGTTATAATAATCGCTGTCATATTCATTGTTTTTCCTCCTTGTATAATTTATAAACCTGCTGCATAACTGCCTTTCTTCTGGCTTCTCCCATTCCTTTGATTCCGCTTATTGCTTTTTCAATTTCTGCAGGTGAAACACTCGCTTTCTTTGCTGCTGTCATTCCTTCTTTATATCCATCCTGCCAAAATCTAAGCAGAAAAGCATTCATTTGCTGATGATCTTTCTTTTTAAGATCTTTATACTGCTGTCTTGTGATTCCTATTTGTTTTGACACTTTTCTTTTGCCTCCTTCTCTCTGCTACCTTAAAAGAATATTTTCTACAAATTCATTTTGCTTCTATTATTTTTTCTCCAATCCTTTACTTTTTCTCTTTTTCGCATTGCTGTTTCCAGAAAGAAACTGCATAATCTCCAAGGAACACCACAACTGCGCTTAACAATATTTTTATTCCTATAGTTCCTATCCAGATCGCAATGATTGCTCCAATTAGAAAAATGATCACTGATAATGCTGCTATTGCATTGATGATTCTGTCTATTTTCTCCTTATTCATTTTCCCGCCCTTTCTTTCAGTTTTAATACAATATCCTGCAGCACAGCCAGTTCATTTTCTGTCAACCACATCACCAGCCTTGCCAATTCTCTTGTAGTCTCTTTTCCCCAATAAGCAATCTCTTCTTTTTCTCTCTTAATCTCTATCACTCCTGTATAAAGTAAGGCTTGTAGCAGTTCTATCAATTCCTGCATAGTAATGCTGGATTCCTGCCCTTCCTCTTCCCGCTTTACGGTAAATCTGTCTTTCAATTCACAGGTGCAGGCTTCCCCTGTGCTGCTGCAAAAATCTGTAATGATCCCTGCATAATCCATTAAGATATCTTCCTTTGTTCTGTCCGTTCTCTGCCATTCTCCCCAGAATCCGGCGTCAAAGAGATCACTATTGGTAACCGCATCTATAAAGTATCCTGCCTTCATTCCGCTGTACTCTTTCTCCCAGTTAATCTTTCCGTCTATAATGAGATTCTTTCGATCTGTATAATCCGCCATCTTATGAATGGTTATCTCTGGCTCCGTTTTTGGTTCTTCCGATTCCGGCTCCGGTTCTTTTTCCGCCTCCTTTTTCTCCTCTGCTTCTTCTGTTCCATCCTGCTGCATAATGTGTCCTTCCCTCTGATCTGGCTGATCCTTCTGCTCTTCGTCCTGTTCTGTCTGTCCCGCATCTTCTGGCAAACCTGTCTGTGTTTCATTTTCTGATTCCAATTCCAGCTTCTTTTCCTGTTTCACTGCTGCCACATCCCCTGATTTAAGGCTTCCCGCCTTCTGGTACCACTGCCAAAGTTCCTTTTGCTTTTCTCCGCTGATCCCCGCTATCTCATTTGCGGTTGCTGTCGGTATCTTCCCAGCCTTGTACTCTTCCATAAACTCTGGTATGATATGCCTTCTGATGTTGTCCAACCTCGCAATGGTACTTTTAGAAGTATTTAAAATTTCCGCTATGATATCCCGCTTGCGCCCCGGAAGAGCTTTCTCTCCCGCGTAATCTTTTAGCAGCTCCCGCACCCGCTGTATCTCATGCATTTTCTCATAGTCGGAACGTTCCCGCTGGGTGGAGTTCGTGAAGATAAGAATTAATTCTCTTAGTGTTCCATTTCCGCTATGGTCAATCCGGCATGGCACATATTCTGTGATCTTCCCTTCCTTTACCAGTTCTGACACTGCAAGGTGCCTTTTGTGGCCTGCGATAATCTCATATTCTCCTTGATATTCTCCTTCTGTGATCTCTCTTACAATCAAGTTCTCCTGTATCCCTACCAGCTCAATGGTGTCTTTTAATGTCATGATCTCTGTCGGGTCTATCTGGTAGAAATTCTTCTTGCTGGGATGTAGCTTTTTTACGGAAATTTTTTTGACATGAAAATCCTCGGCCAGCTCTTTTTTACTTTCTTCATTTAGGAAATCTTTAATATTAAATCCCATTGCGCGCCCCCTTTCTTCTTTTGGACGGATTGTGCCCTAAAAGGGCACATTTTCCTTATTTTCCTTATTTTCCTTGTTTTCTCTCGATTTCTATTTCATGAAGATTTGTATCCAACATATACCATCCGTCCAATTCTAGTCTAAATTTGCTTGTTCCATTTTTTATGCTGGTTTCTGTAATCACATCCGTCACTTTCATGGTTTTCACTTGTCCACATTTTTTAAACTGCACAATATCCCCTATCTCATAAGGGCAGTATGCCTTTACTTTTACTTTCTTCGTCTTCTCTTTCACTCTTATCCCTCCAAAATCTCTAAATATTCCTGGACAAATTTTTTATAGTCCTGGGAAGCTCCGCACCTTACGGAGTATTCCACTACTGGTTTTCCTGCAAATGTGCTTTCATTCACTTTATTTTCCGTCCGCCTAATCCTGTTTTGAAAGATTGGGTATCCGCTATTCAATACGTCTGCTCCCTGCTGCTGCACTTCTGTTTTCTTGTACTGGGTAATCAGGCAGCCCCGGAAGGATAATGCCGGGTTGAAATCTTCTTTCACCTGCTCGATCTGCTCTGTTAAGATATCCAAACCATCAAAACTGTACTGGTCTATCATGATCGGTATGATCACATCATCTGATATTACAAGTGCATTGATAATGCTCATATTGATATCTGGTGCATTGTCAATGATACAGAAGTTGTATTGATCTTTCACCTGATCTAGGGCCTTTTTGAATCTTGTCTGCTGCTGCCTCCCTGTATCTACGATTGTCCGTAAATTGGCTTCCAGAAGGCCCATATTGGCGGTTATAACATTCAGTCTCCCCGTGTGGCTGTCCTGTCTGCTGCTCCTGCTGTATGCTGTTTCCTTAATAATCTCCCTGGTGTCTATGTTTCTTTCTGACATGGCCCTTGCTATGGTATCCTGATCATTTGGATCGTACAGGCCGAATGTCTTAGAAGCATTCCCCTGCTTATCATTGTCGATCAATAACACCCGGTAGCCTGCCTGGTATAGTATGTAAGCCATGTTTACGCTGGTGGTTGTTTTGGCCACGCCTCCCTTAAGGCTTATGATTGAAATGGTTCTCATGTTCTTCCTCCCTGCTGCATATTCTGCATATTCCGCACATTCTGCTTCTGTTTTCTTTACTTACTTATTTTCAGCACCTTCACGCCTGGCCTTTTCCGTTTCACCCATTCCACATGCTTAAATCTAGCACACCGTTCTTCCCAGCGTTCGACAAACCCTTCTGGAATGCACGCCTTTGATTTCTTCTTTTCAATTTCTGACTTCTGTTCCAGCTCTGTTCCCGGCTCCTGCTGTCTCTCTTTATCTATTATTTCAATCATCCTGATTCCTCGCCGCCTTTCTTTTGGCACTTTTTAATTCTGATTGCATCATTCCAACCATCCCGTCTATCTCATTTATGCTTGCTATCGCTATATCCTTTACTTTTTGATCCCTTTCGCTAAGCACAAATTCTTTAAATATAGATTCTTTTCTCCTTTCCATCTGATTCGTAATTTTATTTATAATTCGAACAGCATAATTTTTCTTTAAAAAATCATCTATGCAATCGGTACAACGCAATCCTTCTTTGCAACAGCCCTTTCCTTTTAAATCAAAAATCTCACAGAATCCGCAACTATCACTCGGCATCTTTCCAAAATACATATTCAAAATGATATTTGCTATTGCTTTTTTGTCTGTCTTGACAATTTTCTGTGCAATTTCTAAATTAAATTTCTGCCTTTTTCTCAAATCAGCCCAAAAGCTATTGCATTCACCTTTGTAATATTCACTTTCTATTTTTAACTCTTTATTTTCTTTTTCAAGCTGTTTTATTTTTTCTTTATAGTCCGTTTTGTAGCTCATTTTTTCTCATCCTTCCTTTTTACCGACTTCCCTGCGTCGATACAACATTTAAAATCGCTTCTACTGCTTTTTCCCAGAATATACGAATAAAATCATCAAGTGTCGCAAATTCTTTATCATCCGTTAAGCCGATTTCATCAGCTTTTCTTGTAATGGTTTTCATTCCAGACTTATCCATGGACTCTAATGTATCATGTACAATCTCAGATACCATTTCTTCTGTTCCACTGTATTCACATTCGAGAGAGCAAAACTCTCTTAACTCTTCCATATCCTTCTTACTTAATTTCCCCATTTCTTTTCACGCTCCTTTATAATCTCTTCTATGCAGGCATTAAATCCTTTGTTAAATCCAATTGTTTTTAAATGTACGCCATTTTCACAACGCATTTTTCTGTATTCTTTCTTTTTCTCCGGCAATGTCACAAGCGGGCACCAGTCCGGTTTTTTATCACTTTGGAAATTCCTTTCTCCGCATCCCCTGCAGATATTCGCATTTAAGATAAGTCCTTTTTTCTCATCCGCTATACCGCACTCTAACGGGCATTCTGTACAGTTTTCTGGCATGTCCAGAAGCAGAAGTGCCTTTGAACGAAGATTCCTTTCTTCCTCTTTCCTGCTCCGCTCTGTAAGATCTGTAAATCCGATCTTTTTCAGAAGTTCAGCAAATTCACGGACTGTCGGGCCTTCTTCCAGCATTCCAACTCCTTCCATAAGTTCAATCAGTTCCGGCATTTGTTTTAACACGCCCCACGAATCGTTATAAGCCCTTAACTGGATTCCGATATCATCCCAGACGATCTTAAATTCTCCATCCGTACTTCCTTCTTTATGATAGATTCCAATTACTATGCATGGTTTTTCTGGTAATCTGCCATAATACCACGTTTCCTGCGGTATTCTGAATGCTTTTATTCCTTTTTCTGATTTCTTCATATCTTTTCATCCTTTCCTCTCTTTTTTCTCAAAATCTATACAACAATGACTGGATGGTGTCTCTATTCCATACTCTTCTGCTTCTCCATTATCGCAGATCCGTTCGTCTTCTGATGGGATCTCGCTTTCCACATAGTACCTGCAGGTTCCGCAGCATTTTTTATCTGAATTCATTTTCTTTTTCTCCTTTCCCTGCCGGACCATGCAGGCCCGGCAGAATCAGCCTGGTTTACATGTTGCACGTGATATAACTTATCCTTTTTCAGGTAAGCACCTTCTTTTTATGGCTCTGTCGTAATAATCTGCCGCCTTCTGTTTCGGTTCCTGGCAGCTATAAGACGTGCATGTATGCATATTCCTACCCAAGCAGAAATCGCATGTATGCTGTTTGATCCATGTTTCACGGACTGCTGCATCTTTTTTCTGTTTTTCTCTGACTTCTGCCTGTCCTCCTAATACTTCCTTCTGCTCTTCCTGAAGAACTTTTATAACTTCCACATTTTCCAATGGAATACAGAAACTTCCCTCTGGCTCCCATTTCTGATCCTTCCAGTATTGTTCAAACTCTTCTAACGCATCACACAAACACATCTTCGTTTCTGTTTCTGTAAGGAACACCGTTTCCATGACCGCCCGGTCTGCTTCTTCTTCCCAGCCAAACAAATGCCAGCTTTCATAATTATCATAATCCCACAACGATAATGCCAGGATATGCCCATCTATCGGCCAGCCTGTTCCGGTTATCCTTCCTTCTACAATCTTTGGCCTGTACCTTATGCGTCTGTATGTTTCTTTTCCGCTTTTCATCTTTTTTAACATCTTTTCTGCTGCCTCTTCGGAAAGAAACAGCGTAGTCCCGATTTCTTCATAATGCCAGTATGTACTGTCTCCCCAGATCCTGCTGTCTGACACTTCTGTCACGATATCCGGCCGGATATGTGCTCTTCCTGTTGCATAATCTGATACGATTTCATAAACCCTGCTTCCCTTTGAGACCGGAACCTGCAGAAACAAGCCTTTCTCCTCTAAATCCTCATAATATGCCGCTCTTTCCGCCAAATGCCGCATAATTTTGTACATTTCATCTTTACTAATAACTCCATTGGCATTCAATAATCTTTCTTCTTCATGAACAATTAAATTTCCGTCTTCACTATAACCTGTTAGTCTTTCCATTTATTCTTCCGTTCCTTCCAAAAGTTCCAGGCTGTCAAAAATGTTTCCGATAACTTCAATTTCATAGCCCCAGTAATTTTCAAAATCAGCGTTAAATCCTTTTCCTTCCAGCACAAACTTTGCGTTGTCATCATCCCATCCGACCACGAAATACTCGTTCTCTCCGTCAACCAGAACAATATCTCCCTCAAAAATCTTTCTCTCATCTTCATCTGTCAAGCCAGTGTACTGGCATACGGTTTCTTTTTTAACTTCAACCCAGTCTGCATACCGTTCATCAAATCCATGATCCGCGTCATATACCGGAAGAATATAATAGTGTCCTCTGCATTTTGCATAGTGCCCTTCCACCCATTCATTATTATCCGTTCGTTTTGCCCTAAATAATATCTCTCTATCCATCTTTAAAACCTCTTTCCTGCTTTCCGTATCTTCACTGCCAGACGCCTTTCCTCTGGTCCAACACCCTTCACCAGTCTGCAAAACTCCTGATCACTCATGCGCTGGATTTTTCTGGCGATCTTTACCGCCTTCCTCCACAAAATAATCCCTAAGACCATATACCATTCTTTCATTCCATCCTTCCTCCTTAGACATCTGTATACTGCAGATAGACTTCCCTCACAATCGCATGTTTTAACGCCTCTTCTGTATCGCATCCATGCTTTTTACAGTATTTGTCCACGTATTCCCGGAACCTTTCATTAAATCTATATTCATTCTCCATTTCATTGAATTTTTCCATTTCTTTCACCTTTTTTCCTGTTCTTTCTTCCTTCTTTTCCTGGCGTTTTCTTTTCTCAAGCCATGCCTTCTATATCTTCAAAGGATAGCTGTCTTTCTCCCGGTTCGAAGTTCATCCAAAGAATTTCTCTTTTCTGGCTTGCCACCTGTGAATAGCAGATTGCTTCCTCCCGATGCCATCCTTTCAGCATGTCGTTATATAAGTCTGTATCATATCCGCTGATTAAAACAGGTCCTTTGTGGCGTACTGCTGCATTTAACAAGCCTTCATGTTCCTTCTCTGTGTACATTTCAAACCGATACTGTTTTCCATGGCGTGTTCCTGGCATATAAGGGGGATCCAGATAAACTAGCACGTTTTTATATTGAAAACGCTGCATAAGCTCTGCTGCCGGCCGGTTCTCGATCTGCACGCCTCTAAATCTTTCTGCCGCTTCCATGATCCTTTCCGGCAGTCCACACCAGTCCCTTGCCGCATAGGCACGTTCCCTGCCCTGCACATCATTCTTCCAGCCGACTTTTTCACCTGTGGTACGGAAACCATGTCCCATATTGAGACGGATATAAAAGTTCACTGCTTGTTCCAGGCTGTCTTTTGGAACTGCTGCATAAGCGTCTTCATAAACCTGCCTTGCGTAAGGCGTCCAGTAAATCTCATGGGCCAGGCGTTCCGGGTCTTTTTCTGATCCACGCAAAGAGGTTCACTACATTTCCGTCCAGGTCATTGACCGTCTCGATATGGGACCTTAGTTTATTAAATAGCACTGCCCCGCTTCCAAAGAAGGGTTCCAGATAGCTATGGTGCTCTGGAAAGTAGCTGATGATCCATTTTGCCAGGGACCATTTGCTACCTGGGTATTTTAATACTGCTTTCATTCTTCCACCTGTATTTCTGCCTGCTGCACCTTTTTTATACTTTCAAGCCTCGTATGCGCTTTTCTCTGCTTTCTGCCTGGTGATCTTAATAGTATCCTTCTGGGTAATATTTATCTTCGCTTTCACCCCATCCCCGATATTAACCGTCACTTCCTGCACTTCCCGGTCTGCCACCAGCTCCACGCTTTCATGCAGCAGTTGTTCTGCCTTTTCCGGCGTAACCCCAAACTCGCTCTTTTCTCCAAATAAAAATTCAATGCGTTCATGGGCCCTTTCTTTCTGTTTTTTTCTTATGCGGTAAAGTGCACCTTCGTTGCACCTGCAGACTTCTGTAATGAACTCATCCACCTGTCCCTGTGTCCATCCTTCCGGGGCATTCTCTACCGCTGTCTGTCCACAAAATCTGCATTCTCCCGGCCGGGCTGTCATTGGTTCATGCTCTTCCCGTAATTTTTTCATTTCGTCTACTAACATGTTCTTTCCTCCTCATAATACTGCCAGGACTGTGGCGGCCTTTTTAGTCCGTAAAATTCTATTTTGCGCGGAATATCATACTTCTTCGCATCAGATATAAGCCATCCCCACAGTGGTTTTTTCCTGTCCCCCGCATACCCTTTTAACTCTTTCTCCGTCAAACAGCCTTCCTTCCGCATAGTCTGTATTTCCAGAAAATCACCGCAGATAAACTCCCCTTGTATTTCTCCGGTCCCTGTCACATACACAAGTACCCGAAAGGGGCCTTTTCTTACTAGGCGCGTTTTCCTGATTTCAAGCCTCTTTTCTCCGGTAAGCATTTTTTTCCACCAGCGTCCATGCAGGGATAGAATGATTGTATGCATTGATATCAAGCTCCTTCTTTCATGGTGCAGTTATTTTCTATGGACATTTCCGCATCCGTCTGTAATTCCATATATTCCTGCAGCACCCGTACTGCTGTTTCTGCGGAATAGCAGGTGCACACGAAATGCCCGGCTGCTTTCATGTCTTCTAAGAACTCTTTCTGGCTGTCCTGTTTTCTCCCATTTCCGTACTTCATTTCTATGTACAGGCCATGGTAGATTCCATGTGGATAGGGCAGGCACAGGTCGCTTACGCCTGCCCGCACGCCCATCTGCCTTAGCTTTACCGCTTCTGCTTTATTCCTGCTCCCTCCATTTGGGATGTGATGCAGCCATTTCAGTTCTGGAAAGCGCCCGGTATTATACTGGGCCCACTGCATGACTGCGATCTGTTCGGTATCCTCGCTTCTTAATGCATTTCTCACATTCACTTTTTTCTGCTCCTTTCTGCTCTTTCTGGTTTTATGCTGCTGGTTCTGGTTCTATCCTGCTTCTGTCCCGCTTCTGCCTTACCCGTCCCTCTTTCCAATCCGCTCCTCTTCGTAGTGCAGGTAGGACATGCCCGTATAGGGGTTGATTCCGCTTACAATGGAATCTTTTACTATATAAAATCCGGGTGTCGGCTGTGGTCCCTCTTCGATCAGTTTTCTTACGGTTCTTCGAAAATACAGCTCCCGTTCCGGCTGCGGGCGGACCAGGTTCCGGGAAGGAGAGTATGCCATCACTTCTTTTTCCGGTTCCCCATCTTCAGCAGGCGGTTTCACAATATAATCTGCAAGCCTTCGGAATCCCCCGGCTTCATAGGCCAGGCTGAAATGAATGGTTCCATTCTTCCAGTTCTTTTTTATGATCAGGTCTGCGTCCGTGATCCGGTTTAAGAGGATATGTACATGCAGTCCGCCCCGCTTTCCAATCTCAATGCGGTAAATGAATTTAAAAACTGCATCCCTTTTCTTATAATCATTCCTGGTCTTATCCAGAAAATATTTCATGTGCTTTTTTGCCTCTTTCATCCTGATCCTGGTTCCTTTGGGATATTTCAGGGTGATCCAATAGTCGTTTTCCATGAAATTGGCCTTGATCAGCCTTCTTACTTTCTTTTCCCGATTCCTCTGGTTCTGCTGTCTGACCTGTTCCGGTGTGGCTTTCCTCCTTTTCGCCCGCTTCTCTCCCTTCGCTCCATACATTCCTGGATATTTATATTCATGTTCTATGTAATCTCCTAAATACCATGTATCTTTCCAGTACATCTTTCTGCCCCTTTAATCTCTGCTAAGTTTAATATTCTGATACTGTTAGAAAAGGGGCCTTCCTGCCCCTGTTTCCTGCTGCATTATTGCCGCATCTTTCTGCAGAATCTTTCCATTATTTTCTGCATTTTTCAAAACGCTGGTTTGACAGAACGCCCCATTCATGGTATCCTATATATGATAGATATAGTCCTTACGGGGCTTACTGCAGGAGTGTCCACCGCTTATGGATGCTCCTGCTTTTCTGTCCTCTATTTTCATCCGCTCATTTCATCCTCTTTTCATGTTCTTCCTCTACGAGTTTTCGTAGTTCAGAAAGTTCTTTTTCAATCTCAAGAAGCGCCTCTTCGTACTCCGGTTTCCAGTTTATTCCAGATGTCAAAATGGATAAGCGCCTGTCCAATAATTGCAGATATCTTAATACATCCTTCTCTTTCATAAGCCTTCACTCACTTTCTTCCTGCTTCACCTGGAAGGAACAGGATAAGATCATGTTTTATGGTATATTTACGCCATCTGCTGTCTCTTTCTTCGCTTTGGATAAACACGTTTTGCAAACTCTTTTCCCTCTTCGTTCTTCCAAAGCACGATTTTTGCCGGGTCTTTCTTAATTTTCTGGCAGGTATGGCGGTAACTTCCCGTATCATTTCGATAGTAACGGATATAATTAGAACCGTTGTTATAAATGCCGATCAGCTCCCATGTTTCTGGGGTGTTCCCTTCAAAGTACTGGGACTGCTCCATAATCTCCCTGGTGATTGTTCTCTGCATCTGCTTTCCTCCCTTCTGTTTTTTCTATAATTTCATCATCCTGCTGCATCTTCCGACATAACCAACTCTATCTTTGTAAGGACTTGATATAATCTGGTCTCTGTATCTGCCAGGTAGAGAAATGCTATCGCCATTCCGATCCATAAAACAGTCATGATTCTTTTATGCCTGTCCACTTTCCAACTCCCATTCTGTGACAGTTCCATTATGTAAGACTGGACGGAAGCCTTTCCCACTCAAGTATTCTGCGTCTTCCACCGTATTCATTTTGTCTAAGATTCGGCAGGCTTCGTCATATCGTCCTTGATATATCAGGATTTCTGCTCTCTCTTTAAGCTGTGCCCTGCGATTCATTTCTTCCTGCAGAATCCCAGTTTTAGCCACAATCTGTTTCATCATTTCTACTTTCCCCGCCTCCTTCCGGAAATTTATTAATGAATCTCTCCAAATCTCTTCCCCGCACCTTTCGACTTCCCATGTTTAAATATGGCAGCTTTCCAGTGTTCATATATTCATAGACTGCATTAGGATTGACTTTCAACACTTTTGCGACCTCTTTTACCGTATAGATTGGTTCATACTCTTTTACCATCTTTTCTCTCCTTTCAAAATTTTCTATACTTTCTTCTTTTTTTATTACTTTCTATTGATTTTCCATATTCTCCCTGTCTATAATATTTTTACAGGCTGTTGCAACAGCCAAGTACATTAAGAACGGAGATATTAACTATGAACATGATAAAAATTGACCTGTCATCATTTCCACCAGAAAAACAAAAAGAATTGGGGAAAAAAATCTTAGCCCTTGCATGGGATGACAATATTACAATAGGACGTCCTGAGCTTCTTACCGTGTTATGGAATCAAAATGAATCCATTGAAAGTGTTTTTCCCGAACTTACGTCTCATCTAACTTATCTATAAATGTTTCAATCATTGTCTTCGGTAGTGCCGGATCATAGTCTAAAACAATCCGGCACTTTGTACCGATCGGAACTATCTGAATCATATGAAGCATTCCAATTAAAACCTTCTCAAAACCATCTGTCTCAATATGATATGCGGAATATTTTTCCATTTCCATTCTTATACCTCCTATTCTCTCTATATTTTCATGACTTCTTTTTCTTGACATCTACTTTTTGTAGAGTAACATGGCAAAAAAATATTATCCTGAGGTATCTCATAAATTCTTGAAAGCATTTCAATTTCTGGAATTCCTGGAGTTACTCTACCTTTTTCCCAATTAATTATAGTTTGTTTAGACACATTTATTTTCTCTGCTACGTCATTTTGTGTTAGCCCAGCGTTTACACGAGCTGCTGCAAGACTGATCTGTATAGCCTTCATTTAGTTTTTACCTCCTTCATTTGATATATCAATTATATATCTACTTTTTGTAGAAGTCAATACTTTTTGTAAACTTATTTTACTTTTTATATTGATTTTTTCTACTTTTTGTTTTATAATTCAGTGAAAGGAGGATTTTTCATGAGTGAAGATTATTATAAAAGTATTTTTTCTAAAAATTTAAGATATTACATGGATCTTAATGAAAAAACCCAAGTTGACTTAATTAACGATCTTGGGATAAATAAATCTTCTATTTCTACTTGGTGCAACGGAACTCGTCTTCCAAGAATGGACAAAGTTGATATGTTGGCTAAATATTTCCATATAAATCGCTCCGATTTAATAGAAGATAAATCAGATACGCAACCAGAAGAGACCTCATCATATTACTTAAACGAAGATGCCCGCGATATGGCACAGTTTCTTTATGAAAACCCAGATTATAAAGTATTGTTTGATGCTTCAAGAAAAGTCAAAAAAGAAGATATCGACTTTGTAAAACAGATGATTGATAAGATAAACGGTAATAATTAGTATGGATTTATCAACTTACATATTATGAGGAGGGGTATAAATATGCCTGATATTAATACGATATATGCTGATATGCCTGAAACTATAAAATCTTTCGTTGTATGCAATCCAGATTTATCTTATACAATTGTATTAAACAGTAAAATGTCTTATGAGCAAAACCTTATTTCTTACGCTCATGAGATAGCCCATATTAAAAATAATGATTACGATAAAAAATGTGATGTGGATGTTTTAGAATATACCGCCCATCATACTAATTTGAATTATTAATTTTAAATTGTCAATGCATTTACGATGAAATATTAGGGAGAACCTTTATGAAATTGCAATCCACGCCTTTTGAAGAGAAACTTTATTCCATATTTTCAAAAATTATTCAGGAATTTAACTATCCTGAAAATACCTTTTCCATAAAGAAAAATTATTCCAAAAAGGGACAAAATGCAGGAAAACTTATTTCCACTGAAATAGATATAAACGAGATGTCTTATCCTTATGATAAAGATAATAAAATTGCCAAAACTACTCTTGTCCTTTACATTACGCCAAACACTAATTACCACGAACTTATGATAAGAAAAGAGCGTTTTCACAAAATTAAACTTCCTCCCTCCGCCATTATTTTAAAGGAGCCTTCCCAGAAAACATTATATTTTCAAGTGGCTTTTAAACCAGAAGATCCCTCCATTTATCAGTACATAAAAGATAACCTTATTTTTTGTATTAATAATTACGAATCTTCTAATTCATTTGGCTGTTGTGCATTATATAAAGAATGTTCCAAAAAAACACAATGTATACATAGTAATAAACTCTATGCCAAAGGCTGTATTTATAGAAAAAACTTAGAACGTGGCAATATTTTTTATTAATTGAATTAGGAGGGGTACTTATGAAAAAAAATCGAATTTACAAAGGAAACAGTTTAATTTCTTTTCCAGAATCATTTACAATTATTGATATCGAAACAACCGGCTTATCACCCGACTATGATAAAATTATCGAAGTATCTGCCTTAAAAGTTGTTAATCATGTTGTTACCGATAGCTTTTCTTCTCTTATTAAACCTACATCTGACATAGATGGTATTTATATTGATAGCTTTATCGTAGATTTAACCGGTATTACAAATGAAATGCTTGCAAATGCACCAGATCCTTTACCAACTCTACATGATTATTTTTCTTTTTTAGGAAATGATATATTACTCGGCCACAACATTAATTTTGATATTAATTTTTTATATGATTATTCAGAAAAATTATTTTCCAGACCTTTAGAAAATAATTTTATTGATACTATGAGAATATCTCGTAGATTACACCCAGAAAAACCACATCACCGTCTTTCTGATTTATGTGCAAGATATTCTATTGATAATTCTGCAGCACACCGTTCATTAGCAGATTGCAATACCACTTTCGAATGTTATAATGCTCTTTGTAATGACATCATTGTTTGTTTTGGAACCTTAGAAGGATTTGTTCAGTTTTGTGCGAAAGCTTCCAAAGACAATCATTATATCCGTGTTTCAGATATAACGCCTTCCACAACAAATATTGATATTTCAAATCCTTTATACGGAAAAGTATTTGTATTTACTGGAACTTTGGAAAAAATGCCACGAAAAGAAGCTATGCAATTAGTTGTTGATCATGGTGGAACGAATGGAAGTTCGGTTACCAAAAGTACAAATTATCTTGTACTCGGAAATAATGACTATTGTTCTTTAATTAAGGATGGAAAAAGTAATAAACAGAAAAAAGCTGAAAATTTAAAATTGCAGGGATATGATATTGATATCATATCTGAAAATGTATTTTATGATATGTTAGAAGATATATAATTCTTTAAAACCATATTGATAGAAAGGGCTAAAACATGACAAAAGATGAATATATTTTAATGGTTACCAATTCTATTTCTTCTTTAAAATATTCTCATGTTGAAAAGTATACAATGACAATGATTTTAAAAATGCTTGTAAAAACTGATAAGAAGAATACCACTTATTCCGAAAGTGATTTTAATGATTCTTTTTTAGAATCACTACATACTGATTCCGTTAATGATAGTAAGAATCTTCGTAAATTACTTAGTCTACCCATCACAAAAGAACTTCGGTACATGAAAAAAGAAAATAATTCCTTCTCTTCATACAAGATTAAATCCTATCAGATTGTAGACTGGTATACAGAAAGTGACAGTGCATCTTTAAAACTTACATTAGAAAACGAACAATCTATACGTATCTTAAGTGATTATTTCTCTCATATGCAAAAGGCTAGTTTTGAAAAGGATATCCATGAACAAGAAAAGGATATTGAATAATTTTATCCAGGAATCCGAAAACATTTATATAAATTACATTAAAAACCGCCCCGGTACTACCAATACCAGAGCGGCCCAGCATATCAACCTTTAGGGAAAGGAACTGATACACATAACTTCGCAAACGTATTGTATCATTTTACTGCACCCGTCGTCAAGATATGGTGTATTTTTTATACCCAAATTTCAGAAAGGAGTTGTTACCATGGGAGAAATAAGAACAAGAAAACGAGGGAAATACTGGGAATATTCTTTTGAAGGAGCCAGAATTAATGGTAAGAGACATCCCATCTCTAAAAGCGGGTTCCGTACAAAGACGGAAGCTCTTCAAGCAGGAACCCAGGCAAAAGCAGAATATGACAATACTGGAAGAAGTTTTAGCCCTGCAACTATGAGTGTTTCTGACTACATGGATTATTGGTATGATAACTATGTTACAGACCTTAGTTATAGCACCCAGCAGGATTACGGGCGCAAAATCCGCCTCCATATCAAGCCTGTCCTCGGCAGTTACCGTTTATCCGCTTTAGAGCCAGATACAATTCAAAGATGGATTGACGAGAAAAAAAGAAGCGGTTATTCAAAAAGCATGGTAAAAAATCTGTTATGTTGCCTGTCCGGTGCCTTAGATTATGCAGTCGTTCCATGCAAGTATATCTCTAGTAATCCCTGTCACTTTGTTAAGGTTCCAAAAATTCCTGTGGACAAGACCAGGCAGGAACACACGGAGTATATCTGCACTTTAGAAGATTATGCCTCTATTCTGGAACGTTTTCCCCGCGGTTCTAATTTCCATCTTCCTATTGTAACAGGCTACCATTTAGGAACACGGATCGGAGAGACTTACGGATTTGACCTGCTGCATGATATTGATTTTAATGCCCACACCATTTCTGTAACTCACCAATTAAAAAAAGAAAACAAAACATGGTTTTACCGTTCCCCAAAATATGATTCCTGCAGGAAACTGATCATGGATCAAAAATATGAAGCCCTGTTGAAAGAAGAAATTCACAACCGTAAAAAAAATATGTTCCGTTATGGTGAATATTATACGAAAACTTATCTTCTTCCAGATCAGTCCATCTTACAGGCCAGAACAGATATGAACCTGCCTTATCAGGAAATTATGCCTATTAGTGTAAAAGAAAATGGAGAACTGCTCACACCGGAATCCTTTAAATACTGCGCCCGTGTTATCCATGAAGAATTGGGACTGGTAAATTTTCATAGCCACTGCCTACGCCACACCCATGGCACCATTCTGGCTGAAAATGGTGCCCAGCCCAAAACCATTATGGAACGTTTGGGCCATAAAGACGTTAGCACCACTATGAACCGTTATATTTTCAATACAGAAAAAATGCAGCAAGATGCAGTTGATATATTCGTCAAGGCAACCTCGTAATTTTGCCTACCACTCCATATCATGGTAGGCAAACGGTAGGCAAAGTGGTATTTCAAGTAGACATATTTCCTTGAAAACCTTAGTTTTTCAAGCATAATTTCACGACTGTTTCAACATGCACCGTATTCGGAAACATGTCCACACAACACATCCGCTCCAGTCTATACCCTCTCTCCAACAATACCTCTAAATCTCTTGCCAGACTGGTGGGTTTGCAGGAAATATACACCATCCGTTCCACTCCATAATTGATGATCCGTTCCAATGCCTTTGGGTGAATCCCTTCTCTGGGTGGATCTAATATGATAAAGTCCGGCTTCTCCTGAATGTGATCTAATACTTTCAGTACATCTCCCGCTAAAAATTCACAATTATGTAAACCATTCAATTCTGCGTTTTCTTTCGCTGCTTCCACCGCCTCTTCCACGATCTCCACACCAATCACTTTCCGGGCAACCGGCGCAATCATCTGGGCAATTGTTCCTGTCCCGCTGTATAGATCATAGACAATTTTTCCGTCTCCTGCATCTGAAATATACTCTCTTGCAGTTTTATATAAGACCTCTGCCCCCAGTGAATTCGTCTGAAAAAAAGAAAAAGGAGAAATGCGAAAACGAAGACCTAGTAACTCCTCATAAAAATAATTAATTCCATACAATATTTCTGTTCCCTGATCAATCACTGCATCTGCTAGGCTATCATTGTGGGTATTTAAAATTCCCACAATTTTTCCATCTAATTCCAGATTCAACAACACATCACGAAAACCTTTCAGCAAATTTTCCACTTCTTCTCCACTGATCTGTGTTGTTGTCACCAGATCTATTAAAATTTCTCCTGTATTTGCTGCTTTTCGTACCAGAAGATGGCGCAGATATCCTGTATGTTTCATTTTATGATAATAGCTAGTTCCCAAAAACTCTCCTGTTTCATTTCTGGAAGATCCATGTGTCTGAAAATAATGCAGCACAGCCGATAATATTCGTGAATAATCTGCATCTACAATCTTGCACCCTGCAACAGTCACAATATCATGAAAACTCCCTCGTTTATGCATTCCAAGAGAAAGAGGTCCATCTTTATAACTGTCTCCAAAAGAAAATTCCATTTTATTTCGATAGGCAAATTCCTTGGGACTTCTTCGGATTCCCTCAAAAATTTCTTTAAAAGAAAATGTTTCTTCTCCAAAGGCATTAAAAACTGGCTCTATCAAAGCTTTCACTTGCCCTGCTTTCAATTCCAATTGCCTTTCATAGCTTAAATTTAACAGATTACATCCCCCGCAGACTCCAAAATGTTCACAGGGCACGTCCTCTAACTCTATTGGAGACTTCTCCAATACCTCCAATAATTTACCCTCTCCTCTTCCCTTTCGAACTTTTGTGATCGCAAAAGAAATTTTCTGTCCTGGTATCACATTTTTTACAACTGCTGTTTTTCCATTTTCCAAAGGAATCATTCCTTTATTAGGAAACACAACTTTTTCCACAATTCCGACACATACTTGTCCTTTTTTCATAATTCCTCCAAATAAATGCGCTTTCCTGACGTTTTAGTATACCCTTCATCCATATTCAATAATGTATACTTATTAAATATAATACATATTTTATCGAAAAAAGACTCCCACATCTTATGCGGGAGTCTTTATAGCTTTTTCTATTCTTCAGTCTCATCCTCGTCATCGAAAAAATCATCTTCAAAATCTTCATCAAAATCATCTTCGAAGTCTTCCAGATAATCCGGAGTAAAGAAACGATAGATACCATATGCAATCGCTGCAACCGCTACCACTGCTCCTGCAATCGCACATACCCAAAGTACCTTTGATTTTTTCTTTTCCTCTTCCTGTTTGTGTAATAACTCGTTCAATTTTACTGAACTTAACAGCTCATCAATCTTTTCTCTATTCATGATAACCGCTCCTTCTCCTTTTTTTCTGGTTGGATCTCTCAACCGATTGGTGATACAAGTATAACACATATTTTCTAATTAGCATACCAGTTTTTTGAAATTTTATACTTTTTTTAGTTTTGCAAAAGACGCAAACATTTTTTTTACTCCCACTTTATCAAAGTCCACCGTCACCTCATAATCTCTGCCTCCCTCTATAATCTTCTGAACCGTTCCTTCTCCAAATTTCATATGTTTTACACGGTCTCCTTGACTATATTCCAATGATATTTTACTGGTCTGATTACTTGAGAATGCAATATTTTGGTACGGTTTTGACTGATAATAATTTTTACCAGAAGAAGCAGAATTCATTTTAGAACCTGTCGGCCCAAGAGACTTCTTACCCTTTTCCATCTCTCCACCGGTCCTTGTCTGGGTCCGCACCGCTCCTCCAAGTAAATGCCTGGGAATCTCCTGCACAAAACGAGATACTTTATTATATTGTGTTTCACCGCGAATCATGCGTTGTCTTGCACAAGTGATAGATAAATCTGTCATTGCACGCGTAATTCCCACGTAGCAAAGCCTGCGTTCCTCTTCAATCTCTGATGGATCGTCTGATACAATTGTCATATAACTTGGAAAAATCCCATCTTCCATACCAGCCAGATATACATTGGGAAACTCCAATCCCTTTGCACTATGTAAGGTCATTAACACAACATAATCACTGCCCTCCTGAAGATTATCAATATCTGCAACAAGAGCCACTTCCTCCAAAAATCCGCTCAGAGAAGGAGTTTCTTCTCCTTCCTCATAAGCCACCGCCTTACTAATTAATTCATCAATATTCTCAATGCGTGCCTGCGCCTCATCTGAGCTCTCTGCTTCCAATTCCCGTACATACCCTGTCTCTTCAATAATTTCCTCCAATAATTGAGCAACGCCTATATATTCCACTTTGCTGCGCATCGTCTGAATAAAATTAACAAAAGGTTTTATTTTTACCCCTGCTCTTCCAATAGTTGGAATCTCATCCGCCTGTTTCAGAGCATCATAAAAACTTAAATCCTCATCATCTGCATAAATTTGTATACGGTTCAATGTGGTGGCTCCGATTCCTCGTTTAGGAACATTAATAATCCGGCGGACTGCCAAATCATCTTTTCCGTTATCTATCGTCTTCAGGTAAGCCAAAAGATCTTTGATCTCTTTTCTTGCATAAAAATTAATACCGCCTACAATTTTATATGGAATATTTAGATTGATAAATTTCTCCTCGAACAAACGTGACTGGGCATTCGTTCGATAAAGGATTGCACAATCTCCAAACTGCCATTTTCTTTCCTGTACCTTTCGCTTAATATCGCCTGCTATATATTCTGCCTCTTCATAAGCTGTATCAAATTGCTCAAAATCAATTTTTTCGCCTTGATCATTATCTGTCCATAATTCTTTTGCTTTTCTTCCTATGTTATTGGCTATCACACCATTGGCAGCATTTAAAATATTTTGTGTAGAACGATAATTCTGCTCCAATTTAATTACCTTTGCATCTGGATAAATTTCTTCAAAATTCAAAATATTCTTTATATTTGCCCCGCGAAATTTATAAATAGACTGATCATCATCTCCCACTACGCACAAATTTCGATATTTTTCCGCCAGCAGCCTTATTAAATGAAACTGCGCAGTATTCGTATCTTGATATTCATCTACCATAATATATCTGAAACGTTCCTGATAATAATTCAAAACCTCTGAATCATTTTGAAACAATTCCACTGTTTTTACAATCAAATCATCAAAATCTAAAGCGTTGTTTTTCTGCAGAGCTGCCTGATACTCCCGATATACCGCTGCTTGTTTTTCTTTTGCAAAATCTCCTGCTGCCCGCAAAGCAAACTCTTCCGGAGAGATCAATTCATCCTTAGCAGAAGAAATCACTCCTAAAAAACTCTTTTCCTTATATATTTTTGTATCAATCTGCAGCTTTTTACAAACATCCTTCATCAATGTTTTCTGGTCATCTGTATCATAAATAGTAAAATTATTGTCATATCCTAACCTGTCTATGTAACGTCTCAAAATTCTCACACAAGTAGAATGAAACGTCGATACCCAGATACTCTCTGAACCAAATCCCACTAACTTATCAATACGTTCCCTCATCTCTCCCGCCGCTTTATTCGTAAAGGTGATCGCCATAATATGATATGGGTTTATCCCTTTCTCTTCGATTAAATACACAGCTCTATGTGTCAATACTCTAGTTTTACCAGAACCAGCTCCTGCCAGAATCAACAAAGGTCCCTCTGTACAGAACACAGCTTCCTGCTGCATGGAATTTAATTTATCATACATATTCATATTTTCCTCTCAAATTCAAACATATGTTTATTATAGTAAATGTCTCTTCATATTTCAACATGTTTCCTTCCATCTTTTATAAAAAATGACAAAACACTTGTTATCTGGTTTTTAATACTATATAATGTATTTTGAGGTGAAACAAATGACAATAGACAAAAAAGATTTATTGAATAGTATTTTAGAAAGTCTGGCTCGCATTGACTACATCAAACCAGAAGATCTTCCCAATATAGATTTGTATATGGATCAGGTAACTACTTTCATGGATGCACAGCTCTCCATATCCAAACGCTATCCTGAAGATAAAGTACTCACAAAAACCATGATCAACAACTATGCAAAAAATAACCTGCTTCCACCGCCAGTAAAGAAAAAGTATTCCAAAGAACACCTTTTAGCTCTGATATTTATCTACTATTTTAAAAACATTTTAAGTATTGGCGATATCCAAGCAATTTTAAATCCTATCACAGATCACTATTTTGCATCAGATTCAAAATTAAACCTGGAAGATATTTACACTGAAGTATTTCAATTAGAAGAATCCGAGATACAGAATTTACAAAAAGATATTGCCAAAAAGTATCACACCAGCCAACAGACTTTTTCCAATGCTTCTGAAGAAGAAAAGGAGGATCTGCAGCATTTTGCCTTTATCTGTATGCTAAGTTTTGACGTTTATCTCAAAAAACAATTAATTGAAAAACTTATTGACGCTAAAAATGAACAACACGAAAAAAATGAATAGACTAGGAAAAGCATGAACGGATGTAGGCATAAACACCTATTATTTTGATATTCTGATTGGATATTTTGCTCCACATCAACTTGAGAATTTTTCTAGTTTCAACTTAATATTTATGTAAAAGCAAGGCTGCAACATCCAAGAATTCTACGATCTAAAATTATGATAACAATAATATGCGTATTACATATTGATTAGGAATCTCTTGGTTTATGGCAGCCTTTGATTGCTACTTTCCCTGTGTCCATCTTTTATCTGATATCGCTATGGCTTCTCTTCTTTTCCTACGCCTGTTCTTGCAAAAACCATATCATATCCATCATTCCCATAATTTAAAGAACGATTTACTCTGCTGATCGTAGCTGTAGAAGCTCCCGTTTTTTCTGCGATATCCAGATATGTATTCTGCGCACGAAGCATTCGTGCAACCTCAAATCGCTGCGACAAGGACAATAGTTCATTCACCGTACATACATCTTCAAAAAATGTATAACATTCTTCTTTATTTTCCAAACTTAATATCGCTTCAAACAAATGATCTACGGCCTCTGTCCTCAATTTTTTGCTCATATCTCATTCTCCTTTATGTGCTGATTTTCTGTCGTGATTCAGTTGCTCTCGCATCTAAATCCTATTCTTCTATTCCTAAAATTCCATTGTAGTGATTTTAACATATTAAAGTTTTGAAGTAAATAGATATTTTCTATTTACAAAGAAAACTTAAACTTATATTTCCTAGATCTTTCCTGAATAATCAATATATTCTTTTAACTTCTCACAGTGATAATTCATGATAAGCTCTTCTGGAAATCCAGTCAATTTCAACATTTCCTGTGCATACACATGATTTCCCACCATTACATCCACATGTGCGTCAGAATCCATTACAATCGGAACCTGATATTTCACACACAATTCTAACATTTCTTTATATTTTTCTTTTGGATTCCCACGAAAACTTTTCGGCGATAAAGAAGCGTTATTTACTTCCAAAATCACATGATATTCTTTTGCCGCTTTCACCAAAGTCTCATAATCAATGGGAAATCGTTCGTCATCTGGGTGCGCAATAATATTAACATAAGGATTTTTCATAACCCCTACGTAAGCGCTGGTATTTTCCTTCATACTCCCTGATGTATAACAGGGAAGATGAATACCTGCTAAAGCTAAATCCAATTCTTTCAATATAGATTCTGGCAAATCCACATGTCCTTCGTGATCAAGAACGTTAATCTCCGCTCCATACAAAACCGTCATCTGTTCATATTTTCTAGGCAATACACGAAAATTCATAAAATACATACTGGCACAGCTGCCTGGCATTGCTGGACCATGTTCTGTGATTGCATAAATTTCCAATTCTTTTGCCGCCGCTGCCTGGATCATTTCATTGCGCGTATTATATGCATGTCCACTAGCAATTGTATGTGTGTGCAAATCCATTTTATCTAACATATTTTTCCTCTTTCTCTCCTGCTTCTAAAAACAATTCATCTTATACACCCTCTGATATCCACTTAATTTTAGCTGTTATTTTCTACAATTGCAAGACCATTTCTAATTCTTGAAAATATCTAAATTTCAACTGACATGGTTCACATAATTTCCTTTCTGCTCCCTATATTTATCTGGTAATATTCTATTAAATATCAAACTTTCAGAGTATTTATACACACTTTTTTTGTTTTTTCATATTTTATAAAAAACATATCCTGACAGTTGAGATGTTGATCTTTTCTTATGGCTCTGAAAAGTCCTCATCTCATCCTCATTTTAACCAGAGTAAAAATTAAAATGAGAAACTGAAATGGAGGAAATTATGAAAAAATTTTTACCACACTTTCTCACACTTACAATATGTTTTACTGTCATTCTTATGACTTTTACCGGCTGTTCTAACAGTAAAAATCCACAAGAAACAAAAGAAAAACACATTTCTGTCACTCTAAATGAAGTGGCCCATTCCATTTTCTATGCTCCTATGTATGTCGCTATTGAAAATGGATATTTTGAGGAGGAAGGCATTGATCTAACTCTTGTCACTGGATTTGGCGCTGACAAAACTATGACAGCCCTTCTTTCTGGCGAAGCAGATATTGGATTTATGGGACCAGAAACTACAATTTATACTTATAATGAAGGTTCCGAAGATTATGTGGTAAACTTTGCACAGCTTACACAACGTGCCGGAAACTTTTTAGTGGCTCGTGAAAAAATGCCTGACTTTACATGGTCAGATCTAAAAGGAAAAAATATACTTGGAGGCCGAAAAGGCGGTATGCCGGAAATGGTTTTCGAATATATTTTAAAGCAAAACTCCATTGACCCTGCTAAAGATCTTTCCATCGATCAAAGCATTGATTTCGGATCTACTGCCGCCGCATTTTCTGGTGGAAAAGGAGATTTTTCTGTTGAATTTGAACCTGGCGCTACTGCTCTTGAAACAGAAGGCGCTGGCTATGTAGTGGCTTCTTTAGGCATAGATTCCGGTTATGTTCCTTATACTGCATTCAGTGCCAAAAGCAGCTATATGGAAAAAAATCCTGATATCATACAAAAATTTACTAATGCCCTCCAAAAAGGATTGAATTATACCC
The DNA here is from genome assembly GCA_022792535.1 of Lachnospiraceae bacterium. Taxonomy (GTDB): domain Bacteria; phylum Bacillota; class Clostridia; order Lachnospirales; family Lachnospiraceae; genus Petralouisia. Next base: position 76,812 of record JAAWBG010000024.1, on the reverse strand, counting down.
TCAACCATACGCCTGAAGAAATCGCAAAAGTCATTGCTCCTCAATTTAAAGAAACTGACTTTGACACATTAACCACCATCATATCCAGATATCATGAACAAGATACCTGGAAAGAAAATCTTGTTTTTGAAGAAAGCAGTTTTGACTTGCTTCTTGATATTCTTTCAGAGGCAGGAGAACTTACAGACACCCCTGCTTACCAGGATTTAATCAATACTTCCTATGCTGAAAAAGCATCAAATTAGTATTTAGGGAAATTCTTTTACAAAGTTTCTATTTATTCTTTCAAAAAGTGTCATATTTCGTCTTACTAAATTGTTATTATATAGAGTGGAGTATTTTTATATGCTCTCCGAGCGCTCATTTGGTTATTCAGGGTGCTCGGAGAGTACTTTTTTATTTTGTATTTTAGCAATAGATCTGCTCCTCGCAAACCTTACATTATTCCAAGCAAACTGCGCAAAATTTCTTTTGTAAAATAGGACTGCCCTCTAAAATTTAAAAGACAGCCCTTATTTTGCTTAACCTGTAATAATGTAATGATATTTAATTTCTTATTTTATTTTCTTACTCTTTTTCACACTGCTGAAACTTCCATACAGCTTTTGTTTTTTCCCATTCACCTTGATGGTTTTATAAGAACGCACCCGCACATAGTAGGTCTTTCCTTTTTTCAATTTTGAAATCGTTTTAGAAATCGTCTTTCGGTTGGTTACATTTTTCGTAACCACCTGCTTTTTAAATTTTTTATGGGTAGAATATTGGATCTGATACCCGTCTGCCCGGTTATCCTTCTTCCACTTCACCGCCAACTTTCTTCCCTTTCCCACTTTCAGGCTGCTTATGGCCTGTTTCTTCGGGCTTACGTCAACGGTAATCTTCACACTTTTTTTGGCATACTCTTTGGTCTCTGCTGCTGTCACAGCCACCACTGCCCGGCCAGTTCCTTTGATGGTTACTTTCCCGGAAGTCCGGTTCACAGATACCACTTTTATATTGCTGCTGGCGTAGGTCAGCTTTCCGTTCCCTTTTTTCCGTTTCACTTTGATGGTAAAAGGCTGATTCCCATAAGATTTCTTGTAGGACTTTTGATACTGCAGCTCTTGGGACTTCTTTTTCTTGGAAGGGGTCTGGTTTCCCGGCTTTTCTGGATCTTTGGAAGATTCTGTATTGTCGGAATCCTCTTTCTCTCCAATCACATGAACTGTAACGCTTTCCCGTATCTCTTTTCCATTGTCGTCAAAGACTGCTGTAATAGTGGCTGTGCCTTCTTTTTTTGCTGTAATAAAGATTTTATTTTTTACATTCTGACTTCTTTCCAGTCCTACTACTGCAGGATTGCTGTTTTCAAACTTTACAGGTCTCTCTCCTGCATAGCCGTCCACTTGAGCAAGGACTTCTACATACCATTCATCTTTCACATTTATCGTATGTACTTTTTTATTTGGTGTATCCTTAAACTCAAAGATATGGATGGTACAGGGATCATACACCTGAACACTTACTTTCACCTGATGCCCGCTTTCGTCGGTTCCTGTTATGGTGCATGCGCCATAATCTTTTGCTTCTATCACACCGTCGTAAAGCTCCACGGTTGCAACAGCTTCGTTTGAACTGCTCCAACGTACCATCTCTGTAGTGTCTGCCGGGGTCTGGCTCCACTGCAGACGGTGTTTCTCTTTTCCAGCCTTCGATAGAGTGATGTTTTTTTCCGTACAGGAAAGACCGGCGGCTGGCGTTCCATTTTTATCTACAAGGATGGTAACATTGTCCCTGCAGTTATCGGAAATTCCCTGTTCTACTGCTGACCGCATGGATTCATTCTTCACTGTTATTGTGGATCCAGCAGGAAGGTCATAAAAAGTATCTTTCTCAAAACCGTAGGGAAACCTATCATGCTTAAAAATAAGATTCACCGGATTTGTCATTCCATAAAAAGATCCATAAGGCCCAGTAAAAAAGCTTCGGACCGTTGCCGGAACAATGATGTTCTTTATGCTTCCCACATCACGGAAAGCATCTGCAAAAATCCGCTCTGTGCCTTCCTGAATACTGAAGGTTTCCGCCTGTCTCGCCGGGGGATAGTAATATAAATCTTCTATTTTGGCATCCCTGGCATATAAAACTCCTTCCACATCATAGACCATAGGGGAGTCTGCATAAATCGCCCGTAAAAATGTATTTCCGCCAAAAAGATCCTTCTGGATCGCCTGCAGTGACTTTGGAAGCGTGATCTCTCTTAATGTAGTTCCAAAAAATGCTCCCTCAAGCAGCATCTGAAGCTGGGAAGAACCGAAAAATTGTACTTCCTGCAGCTTTTTACAACTGTAAAAAGCCCCTTTTCCAATACATACCATTGTATCCGGAATCTTCACCTTAGAAATAAAAGAATTGTACTCAAAAGCAAAATTCCCAATCTCATAGACTGGCTTTCCGTCGATCCGTTCTGGTATCGTTATTTCTGTCTCTGTTCCTACATAGCCGGCAATGCTTACGCCGCCTCGGAAATTATTCAGTTTTGTACTGTCCTCGTAAATAAAATGATCTGCTGTTTCTTTCTGATTCTCAGAAAGAATGGCAAAAGTACAATCTACCCCGCCTTTATACTTTCCCTGGCCAGATATCCATACCCCTGTGATCTTATCATTTATACCCGTTACACTTAACACTGCCCATGGATTTGTATTCACATTTACATTATCCGCAAGTCCCATAGCACTTACACTGTAATCGACGCCTTCCTGTAATGTATAATCTCCATCTTTAATAACGATATCAGGCTTTATCTCCTTCCCTGTATACCTCTGAGACGGTAACATAACCAACCTGTCTCCCGAACCTGCATAATAACGTTCTCCCAGCATTTCAACAAAAGTACATTCCTCGATGTCCTTCTGCTCCTGTGTTTCTTCCGCCGCTGCTTCAATTCCCATTACCTGAATACTGGTAACAAATACCACCACTGCCAATACCACGCTTATAAACTGTTTCATACCCCTGTCCTTCCTTTTCCCCTTAAATTCCATGGTTTCCTGTTGCTTTTTTCTTGTTTTTACTATACCATATCCTGAAAGAAAAGACAAAACTTTTGTTCTATTTCTATCTCTCAATATTTTGTTTTCAAGGTACTGGCTTTTTGTTCAAAAAGAAAACCATGTTCTCCCTCTGTTTTTAATTTCTTTTATTCTGTCACTGCTTACAGTAAGCAAACCTTTTTAAAAATTCCTGGTTTGCCCTCTTCCCAATTTTCCAATTCCCGTCTCCATCTTCTGTGATCCATTCCTGGACTGCCAGTACGTCTTCATGGGTAAACTCCCAGACTTCCATAGGGGTCTCATTCCAGAGAATCCTCTTTAAGTATGCCATGTTCTCCACTTCCCGCCAGGCAGAGTTTTTTTCTAAAGTATCTAAATACTTTTCTGAAATATAACGCACATAATACTTCGGCGTCTCTGCAATCACTGCGTCTTCATCCCATACTAAAAGGGTCACGGTCTTATAAGTAGTCTTCTTATAGGCGTCCGTCACCTGGTAGGTGATGGTAAATTCTGTCTTGGCCTCCGTCTGCATCTTGATCCCCTGAGGATCAAAATCCCTCAATCCCAACTGATCCGTCAAATCTCCGTCTTCCGCATCTTGTGCGGTTCCTCTTCCAAGCAACGCTTCCTCTGTAATCTCTCCTTTATTAGCCTCTTCCTTAAAGTAATAAAAGATATCCTCACTGCTGATCTCCGGGTAATTATTATATTTTACTTTTACTGGAAAAGTTTCTTTCGTGGTGTTTCCGTCCTTGTCCGTCACCGCAAAGGTCACCTGTACTTCTACAACCTCGTCTTTCTCCAGCTTCAAATAATACGTATCTAACAGAAAATCCTCCGGTACATCTTCCTCATAAACCCTCTCATAAGCCTTCTGACTCTTGTTTTCCGATTCTGGGTAGGACACCTTTACAATCCGCAGCTTATCATTCAAATCCGGGACATAAGGCTGTTTCTTTCGATCATTGTCTTCTTTATCATGAGAGGTCAGGTGATTGGCCAAGTCTTCCTTTGTAACCTCCTCTCCTTCGTAAAATTCAAGGCTGTCTCCCGGCGTCACTACAATCGTGGGAAAGGCGTTCCATTTGGCCTGGAAGTTAATATATTCCTTTGCCTGGTCTTTAGCTCCTCTTACCTGTTGGTTCTTAGATGCACCTTTCCTGCTGTCGAATAATCCTAGTATACTGCCTGCAACAGGTATTGGCTCTGCAATTTGATAAGTATGGATGTCCTCTGTAGTATGATCAGAAACAGCATTCACATTTCCCGCTTCCTGATAGATTTTCTGGGTTTCTTTCTTTTGATTTTCTTGATAAACTGTCCATTTCATACCCCATTCCACAAAACGGTACTTCACCCTGCATTCATATTCTTTCTGATCTGCTGTCTTTTTCTTTTCTACGGTTTCTTTCTCAAACCCATTCGCCCGGAACTGGTAGGCGTCCTCTAAGGAGACATTCTGCTCCAGGATGTTAGTCCCAGAAGTGGCTCCGTTTCCGCTGTAGGCCAGGTTTACATCTTTATAGGTAAAATATCGGCAGACATTTCCCGGCGCCTGAATGTTCTTTAATTCCGTACAGGAATCATACTGATAAAAGGCATAAGCATTCTCTTCCGTTCCCCAGGCGCTTCCGGAAAGGGCGCTTCCCTGGGCGGCTTCTTTCGTTCCTTTCTCTCCCAGTTTTACCAGGGTGCGGAATCTTCCATTCTGGAAGTAGATGACACGGTCACAGAGGGTTTTTCCCTGTCTTACCGTTTTCAGCTGGTAGGCAGTTCCCTCCCTGGGAGTTAAGGATAGTTCTCCGTTTCCTTCCCCATCTGTCAGACTGGATGCAGAACTTCCGGCAAGAATCGAAATAAACGTTCCGGTCTTTGTCCCTGCAGGCTTTCCTTCTAAGGCAACCGATGTGCTACCGCCATCTGTATGAACTTTTACCTTTCCAGTCCCCTCTTCGTAAGCAATCTGCACACCGAATTCTTCCCTGTTGTCTTCTTTCTGTTTTGTAAGGTCACAGGGAATGTCTACATAATCTGTACAGCCGATCTGATACTTGTAATGGGCATACCAGGTGGCATTCTTTGCCAGCTTGCAGTTATTCGTTCCAGAAACGGTCAGCTCTCCATCCTTATTAATCATCTGGGTTCCGCCAATTTTTGCACTGTAATAGCCCTGAAACACGTAACCCATTTTTTGAGGAGGCGCAATCTCTATCAATTTTTTCGTACACTTCGAATCCAGATACCATCCAGTATTATATTTCTCATAGATTTTCGGCGTTCCTGCAGCCTCTGGGGATTTCAATTGGTGGTCCAGCGTCACTGTATAGGTTTTTGGCGTCCACTGGGCATACAGGGTAATGGTCTGGTCTCCGTTCTTCAAATTAGGGGCATATTCCAGCATCTCATACTTTACGTCCTGATCAAAAGAAGTGCCTTTCCCGTCTGATTTTATATTCCATTCTGCCCCGTCTTTCCGGTCATAGCCGGTCCGGGCCAGGCCGAAGGAGGAAAAGTTCTTCGGATCTTTGGCTGAGCTCTTATAGCTCCAATTACTGGTAAAGGTACGGATATCTGAGGACGGGCTTCCCATTATGCTCCCGCCATTGGCATGGTACTTTACCATTAAAACATTCGGTTTCCACTGGGCATACCAGGTCTGATTTCCTAACATCTTATAAGAAGCCCTTCCTTTTGATGTCAAGGCGCCTTCTGCATTGATCATCTGGGTTCCGCCGCTCTTCGCATCGTAATAACCCTGAAACTGACAGCCGGCACGTTTCGGCAGACTGATTCTGCTGATCTTATCTGGCGTATGCAGAGCCTTACTGCACTTCTCATTCAGATACCATCCATCCTTATACCGCTCATAGATGTTTTCAGTTCCGGCAGTCTCTGCACCCTGGTTACTTAACTTTACCCGGTAAATGTCCGGCACAAATTTATAAATCGGAAACGTATGGGTACATGGAGTGCTGGCAGATTCATTAGAACCCACATCCCCCTTTGTGCACCCCAGCCAGATATGGCTGGCCCCCACTTGGAAAAACTGGTCTATATTTGGGCAGTATGACAAGAAATGTTCATAATAAGCATATCCTGCATAGCCGTCTCCCTGACAGACATACGGTTCTGCAAGGGGCATAGACGTGCCTCCCACCCCTTTTACTTCTGCATACATGGCAAAGTGGGAAACCGTATTCTTTGTTCCTCCTTTATCCACATCCGCAATCCAGGTTTTATATGGTTTCTTTTTCAAAATGCCGGTTGCCTTAAGGTTAGCTTTCAATTCCTCCTTCGTCGGGTTTTTCTCCGCTTTCCCTGGTGTGCACAGAATGCTTCCGTTAATGTCCCCGGACGTATGGTGACAAGTGATGTTCCGACTTCCTTCGATATGATATCCTTCTTTTTTTATGCTTCCGTCCAGGGTCTCAAGACCATCTAGTTTCAATTTTCTTTCTGCGGTATCCTGGATAATCACATTCAGGCGGTCCGCACCTTTTACAGGGGTATCTGCCTGAAACAGGATTTCTTCTTTTCCTCCTTTTTCTTTCTGCTTCTCTTTTTTCTTCTTCTTTTCCTCCTGGTTCTCTTTCTTGTTCCCTCCCTCTTTTTCTATTTTTTTCTCCTCATCTTCCTTTTGCTTTGAAGAAGATGGTTTCAAATCTTGCTCCAGTTCTTTGGGATCATGCTTTTCTGCTTCCTCTTGTTTCTCCTCTTGTTCCAATAATTCAAAGCTTTGTTCTGATTCTTTTAAAGTATTGAATTCTGATTTATCTGGTTCCTGAATTTTAGAACTCACAGGAACATATATACTTTCCGCGGATAGAAGAAACGATAATATTATCCCCATCAACCTTATTTTCATATATACCCTCCCTTCTAACTAAATACAGCTTCCAAAACTAGATCGTCTGTACAGACACACTGTTCTAATTTGCATTCCTGATCCTCTCCCGGCTTTTTCCAATAGCAAAATGTCTTATTTTCCTTTTTCGGATTTTGAGGCTGAACACACGTTTCTCCTTCACAAATAGTATATTGATCATACACCTCTCCATCTACCAGAAATGTGACCTTATGATATGGCCTTTTTTCTGTGTATTCTTCTAAAATCACAGATTTCCGGCATATCGCCTGTTCTTTTTTTCCTAAAATATTGTAATAATCTTCCGTAATTCTTACATCAAGCAATCCTTTCTCGATATCTGCTGCAAGGACTTCTACACGAATATCAGAATCCGATTCCATCTGTAAAAACAGACTTTGATTAAAATCAGCAATTAGTTCCTGATATGTCTCTATCTTATAACCTTTTTTCATTTTCAACTGTTCCAGAGACTGTTCTGCTGCGGCATTCAAAGCTGTTTCCATTTCATTTCTCCGAACATTTCGTCCGCTGAGTCCCATCACAACTGCCACCACCAACATTGTGATAACTGCCAGTGATATTCCATATATTGTATGTTTCATATTCCTCCTTGTCTGTCGTCTATCAATAGAATAAATCTCTTATCCGCAGATTTCTTCTGTTGATCTGTAGTTTTGAGTTCTATCAGGTACATTCCTCTCTCCGAAAATACCGCCTTTTGTTCTTTTTCCCAGTAGCAGTCCTCCATTCTGCTGTTTCCCTCTCTGTCTTGAATATCCAACACTTTCATCTCTGTCTGCTTTCCATCTGCATCGGTTCCTTCAAATACTTCCGAAATCCGTATTTCTTCTCCTGGCTTCCATATACTAGAATTCTTACGAATAATCTCCGGTACTTTTCTGTCACAGATCATCTTTGTCTGCTCTGAATCCTGATAGCTGGAATAGTTTTCTGATGTATGATCCATATGTTCTCCTAATTTAGGCAGCAATGTTGTTCCTGATAGAATTGCCAATACTGCAATCAGTACAACTCCTGACAAAACTGCACCTGCCATCATTTTATAATTCTGTTTCATAAGTTCTCCTTTTTAGCAAATGCTCTGTGAAAAATTCATGACTATCTCATAGAAACCAGATCCTCCTAGAAAAAATTCTGCCATCAAGCCTGATATTACCGCTGCCGCTGTTCCTCCGACGATTACATTTGCATATTCTTCTATTATTTCTCTCATAATCATTCCTCCTGATCATTGATATATTTTACAATTCCATAGCAGTTAAATTTAAAGTGCCTGTTACTCTGGCTATGCCAATTTAGAACCCTATCAATATGCTCAGCATATAGATAAAAATACCGGCCATACCCCCTCCGGCTATTACATAGAGAGCTGAGCTTCCAAATTCCTCTAAAATAATCTTCATCTTTCCTCCTATCTTGCAAATCCTCTTATCTCCCTGTTCGACACCAGATTCAAAACAGGTATTGCATAATCAAATGATAAAATCACCTCTGCCATCTGCTCTCTTTTCTCTGCATCATATACCATGTCTGCAATTTTCAATTGATACCCTTTTTCCTGTGCCTGATGTTTGCAGGCTTCTATTACGCCATTATTAAAATTGCTGCATTCAATTTCACTGATTACATCTGCATGATAATTGCGGGCTGCCGTTACTTCCACTCCTGCTGTCACAACCCCGATTCCCACCAATCCTGTCAAAAGCAGAAATAAGATTCCCAGATAGGTTTTGAAAACTTGTCCCATACTTTATTCCTCCTATTCAAATTTTCAACTGTCCAAGAAATACAATCATAAATACCACCATATTGATCATTGTCTGAAAAGATACTGTAATTTGGGGAAGATAAAAAACACTGTTCATCCCCACAAGACTTTTTTCATTTGAAAGTTTTTCTGATTTGTCCAGCATCTTACTGTTTCGCTGTACCAAAATTCGAATCTGGGCCTGCGCATCCCCACTTCCTGATTCTGAAATGGTATACAACATTTTCATGGAAGACTGCACCGAAGATAAGTGAAACATTTCCAAAAAATTCAGATACGGTTCTATGGCATCCGGCTTCTTTTTTAGATGATCAGATAAATTCTGCAATTCTTCCCTTAATACTGCAGAAGCATGTTCAATGGTCTTTTCAATGGATACCTGTACGTTATTTCCCTGTAGCAGCAGCGCCATTTCCATCAGCCATGCAGGAAATACACGATTGATCTCTTTTACTACTTTGTCATAAGCAATGCGGTATCCCATTTTATGCTGGTTTGAAAAAACAACCCCGGTTCCCGCCAATGCAAGAGCGAAAAATGGATGCCCCATCACACCAATCAAAATCCCTGTAAAGAAGAAAATTCCTCCCCAGAAAATACTTCTTTTCCGCTCTGTCTTCTCATCATATTCTATCACCATACGCAGATATCTATATATCTTTTCTTCCTCTTCTCCAGATTCCTGTACAATCCAGCTTTTAGAAATTTCCCGATTTGCTTTGCAAAAAATCCAGATGTCTAACAACAGATACAATACCGTGGCTGTCTGCGTAACTGGATGTCCTATAATGGTATACTGAGATGGCATGGAACGATATACGCTGTGGAATACAACCGCCAAGATCATAGTAACTGCCAGAGAAAATATCACTCTGATACGCGCTGCTTTTTTATCTTCTTGCAGCAGCAGAACATTGTCTGCCCAAATGGCCTTATCCTGCAGCAACAGATCTATGGCTTCTCCACAGGACCCTCCATGGTTCTCCACCATTCGCATAAACTCATGAATTGCCGGCAGGCGTTTTGCCGGATATTCCTGCTCTATAATTTCCAGGGCCTCCTTATACAGATTTCTCTGATATTTTCCCTCTTCAATATAAGCAGCGGCCTGGTGGATTGCTTTATGCATCTGTCCTTCTTCAAATAAGGAACCTGTATCTTTCAGCGCACTAACTATTTTTTGATTTGCCCGAAAAGAATATAAAATCTGCTCCATGTAATCAGAAATATCCAGAAAACGTTTATGTTCATACATCTGCTTATATCCATCTAAAACTAAAAAGGGCAGATTACCAAGACATACCAATGCAATGATTACCACAAAATACCAATGCAGCGAAAACAAAATACCACATCCAACTGCTCCTCCGATGGCGGTTAAAAGAAATATCACATACCTTCCCATCGAAAAACTATAGCCATAACTATTAATCTGTCTCTGCAGATCAGAAGGATGAAACAGATAAAAAATCCCTGTTTCCTTCCATTGTTTTTTCTTTCTTTTTAAATTCTTTGTTTTCTTCATTTCCCCTCCTATTCTCTTATTCTTCTCTCTACATATTTCTTGCGGCTTTTACCAATTCCACATCCAGAGGTTCATAGGGGCAGGTTTCTACACACTGAAATGGTTCTGTAATTCCTGCCCGCTCCATGCGTTTTAAAATATCCCCTGGAATATCCTGAGATACCATTTTCCCATCTTCTACTAACATATAAATATGATTTTTTCCTTCCAGGCGATCGTAAAAGCACATCTGATCTATATATCGTTCCAGCATTCCTTGATCATTTTCGTGTTGTCGAAGCAGCACTCCCACACTGATAAATTCATAAATATAATTTTCCAAACGATCTGCATCTTTCGATCTTCCAATCATATTCATAATCCGATCCGGCAGGTTCCGCAGATCATCTAAATGCAGGGTTGTAAAACCATAGACTCCTGTAGACCATTGTTCTAACAAATATTGTACCTCCGTAGACCTGGCCTCTGACAAAATGATCCATTTGGGATTCTGGCGAAGACATAGTTTAATTGCATCTGTGTAAGTCAATTCTTTACTTACCTGCAATTCCACACAGTCATTCTCGGGATTGATCTCATGAAAGTGCATTTCCAAGTTATCTTCTATCGTAATGGCCCTCTGATTTGCCGGAATAAAACGGGAAAAAAACTTTGCACATTCTGTTTTTCCCACTCCTGGTTCTCCGCAAAAAGCAAAGTTCATCTTTGCTTTCACACAATTGATCAATAAACTTAACGTCTCAATGGTACAATATCCGCTGTCTAACATGCTTTCTACCGTATGTCTGACTTTAGGCAGAGACTTTCGGATACAGATACTTCTTCCAGACACTGCCGCCGACTCATGAACAATACTAATCCGCAATTCATTCGTCTCAGCTTCTAACACATTATTGGCTCTGTTAAAGGGTTTATTGACACGATTGGCAATTCGGTGGGTGAACTGTTCCACAAATTCTTCTGCTATCACCTTATCTGCCTGATATCTTCCCTTTTTCAAATCAGCAATCCACAATGTTTTCCCATTAAAGTCAATATCTGTTACATCTTTATCCTGGATATATGGGTAGAAAGGACCAAACTCTTCCTCTGTCAACTCCCAGCTATATTTCATAGTTTCCTCCATCCTGTTTTGCTCTTTATATTGATATACCACAATCGAATTTTTTGTTTGACCGGGCAGCCCGTTCTCTATTCCCAGGCTGCCCAAAATTACTGCAGATTTTATCACTCCTGTATCCTTCGTATTCATGTCAGAATTACTCAGGCTGCCTAAAGTTACTGCAGACTTTCCCCTGGCAGCTTCTCAGGAAACGTTCGTTTTTGAAAACAAAGCATCAATCAAATCTACAAACGCATTGTGGACAGGGCCTTCTGCAGCCAACAAAAGACTGACCACTGCAATCAAAGCAATGATTGCCACTGCTGTGATAATGATGCCGCTGTACTCCTCAAAAATAACCTTCACCTTGTTCCCTCCTTTCTGCGGACAGAACTATCCACTATTTTATTGTCTTCATGCATTGAAATTGGCAGAACTCATCCCTTATAAAATGACAGACAGCCTTATAGGGACACCTAGATAGGTATGATTGAACTTATTGTTCATAAATGCCAATTGACTAAGAATGATACAAATTCATTCTTATGCAGAAATAAAAAGATTGTATGCGCTGATAAAGAAATATCAGCGGTTAGATTACAGAAATCTTTTCTGTAGGGCTATTGTAACCCTTGTTTTTGAAAAAAGCAATTATGCATCTTCCACAAAGTTTTTGTCCAAAAAATCAGCCTTGGGAAAGCAATCCCGCTTTCCACAAGGCTTTTAGATGTCAAAACACTATAAATTTTTTATTTTTTCCAAGGCTTTTTCTAAATAGAGATTCTCTACCTTATGAAAATTACCTTCATCTGCTAATTTTGCATACTCTGGCTCCAAAGGCATTTTTCCTAAAATCGGAAGCTTCAGCTCATCGCTCACTTCTTCCAGATGGCTTTCCCCAAAAATTTTAATCTCTTTTCCACAATCCGGGCATCTCAAGAAACTATAATTTTCCACAATTCCAAGTACTGGAATACTCATCATTCCTGCCATATTGATGGCTTTTTTTACAATCAATTGCACTAATTCCTGAGGAGATGTGACAATCACAATCCCATCTACCGGAAGGGATTGAAAAACTGTCAGCGGTACATCACCGGTTCCTGGCGGCATGTCCACAAATAAATAGTCCAGATCCCCCCAATATACATCATGCCAAAATTGTTTTACAGTAGAAGCAATGATCGGCCCCCGCCATACCACTGGTGATTCCTCATCCTCCACCAATAGGTTCAAAGACATGATTTTCGTGCCGTCTTGTCCTGGAATGGGAAACAGTCCCATATCGCTTCCTTCTGCCGGACCATGCACGCCGAACATTTTAGGAATAGAGGGCCCTGTAATATCCGCGTCTAAAATACCCACTTCGTATCCCTGCCTTCTCATTGCTGATGCAAGAGAGGCAGTCACAAAGGATTTTCCCACTCCGCCTTTTCCACTGACAACGCCGATTACCTTTTTTACACTGGAAAAAGGATTCGCCTCCTCCTGAAAATTTTGAGGCGCTCCTCCATTGTGGCTTGGGCAGCCTTCACAACTTTCTCTTGAACAGCTTGAAGCGCTGCTGCATTCCTTATTTTCTGCCATTTCGATTCCTCCTGTTTTATCATAAGAGTACTTATCATATTTTTTTATGCTATAACACTTTTTATTATTTGTCAAATTTTTAATTTCTTGAATTTTCGCCTTTTACAATTTCATAATGCCGAAAAGTCCTGCGCTGCCGCTACAAATCAAAATAAGGACTGCCTATCATCAGATCTTTTGCCAGTAATTCTGCAAATTTGGCCGCAACCTGCTTCTTTTCTTCCCAAAAAGCTTTAGCCTTTTCTGTTACCATTGGATTCTCTTCTTCTTTATTCGAATTTTTCATAATATGATCATAGGCCGCCGCATAACTGGAAGCATGAACATTTCCCATTGTCATACAATCCCACACAACCCCCATAGCGCCTTCTTCATCTAAGAGATCTGCCTCCAGCAGCAAGACAAGTTCTAATTCCGTATCTGATCTTTTTAACAGTTCTTTGTTGGAATGGGCATAGATCAGACGCTCCACTCTATTTCGAAAATTTTCTTCCATATTGTGCGCTTTTGCATATTCATGAAATGCTCTCCCACTGCGGAGGGCATGATGATCATTCTCATGATCCGCATATCCAATATCATGAAAAATAGCCGCTGTATATAAAACCTCTGGATCAATCTTCTCCATATCATCTGCCAGCCGGAAGCACCAATGCAAAACCCGGATCGTGTGCTGAAACCGAGAACGAAAAGGATGCTTCGGATTTGGCGAAACAATTCCGTGATTTCTGGTAAGATATTCCTTCACATATGTTAAATATTCCATATATTTTTCATTTACCATACTTTCACCCTCCCTGATCTTATGATACAAAATGGTACATCAAATTCCGACAGTCGGGAACACTTTCTTTTTCTGTTCTTCCCTGACGCTTAGGGCTGCAACCTCCATCCAATTTTCTTCACCAATCTCAAATAGTTGAATCATTCTAAACCTTTCACTCTTTCCTTTTTATAAGTTTTCAATCTGCCAGTCAATTGGCTCCTGGCCATTTGCTTTTAAAAATTCATTGGCCTGACTGAAATGTTTACATCCAAAGAATCCCCGATAAGCAGACAAAGGGCTTGGATGAGGTGCCTTCAAAATCAAATGTTTTGAATTTGTCAACATGGAACTCTTGCTTTGTGCCGGTCTTCCCCACAACATGGATACAATCGGTCTATCCTGCTCATTTACTGCATGAATAATCGCATCTGTAAACTGCTCCCATCCCTGGCCTTGATGGGAATTAGCCTGATGCGCCCGAACAGTAAGCACTGTGTTCAGCATAAGTACGCCCTGCTCTGCCCATTTCACAAGATAACCATTGTTTGGAATCTCACAGCCTAGATCTTCTTTCAGCTCTTTATAAATATTTTCCAGAGAAGGAGGAATCTCCACCTCCGGTTTCACGGAAAAGCAGAGCCCATGAGCCTGCCCCTGGTTGTGATAGGGGTCCTGTCCTAAAATCAGCACTTTTACTTTACTTAAAGGCGTTAGGTGCAGCGCATTAAAAATATCGTCTGCTGGAGGATAAATTACCCTTGTGTTATACTCCTCCTTCACAAATTGATATAATTTGGCATAATAAGGCTTTTTAAATTCCTCCCCAATGGCCTCCACCCAATCATTTTTCAGCATTCCCATTGTATTTTCTCCCTTCTTCTTATGTTAAATTTTTCCTCTTGTGCAAGCGCGCTCAACTGTTTTGCTATTTTATAAAAAATCCAAAGAAATTTCCTATAAGGATTCGAGTGTCAAAAGGGTGCGGCGCACCCGCTCTATCCCATATATTGATGTGCAAACTTGTTTGCAATAACAATATATGGGATGAGCGTAGCACCAAAGGTGCTTTTGACACCCGAATCCTATAAGATAACAAACAAATCCCCCAACCGGAGGATTTGCAATTCGTCTGTCACAAACGCACTGGCACTTTTCTCTGAGCCAGATATTTTTTTAATTCTATAATTTCCAATTCTTTGTAGTGAAAAAGGGACGCTGCCAAAGCTGCATCCGCGCCGCCTTCTGTAAGGGCCTCATAAAAATGTTCTTCTGTTCCTGCACCGCCGGATGCAATCACTGGTATGGAAACATGATCAGAAATCATTCTGGTAAGAGCAAGATCATATCCCCCTTTTGTGCCGTCACAATCCATACTGGTCAGCAGAATCTCACCTGCTCCCAACTTATCAGCCTGCATTGCCCATTCTACTGCGTCCAGCCCAGTATCAATTCTGCCGCCATTTTTGTAGACATTCCATCCCTTTCCATCTTCCCGCCTTTTGGCGTCGATTGCAACCACCACACATTGGCTTCCAAATTTGTCTGCAGCGTCGCTGATCAGCTCCGGCGTATTGATGGCTGAGGAGTTGATAGAAATCTTATCTGCCCCTTCCCGCAGCAATGCTTTAAAGTCTTCGGTGGTACGGATACCTCCGCCTACGGTAAAAGGAATAAACACCGTCTCTGCCACTCTGCGCACCATATCCACCACGGTGTTTCTGGCGTCTGACGAAGCAGTGATATCTAAAAATACCACTTCATCTGCCCCAGCCTTGTCATAGGCTGCTGCAACTGCCACAGGATCCCCCGCGTCTTTTAGGTCCACAAAATTTACACCTTTTACCACTCGTCCATTATGTACATCCAGACAGGGAATGATTCTCTTCGTAAACATGTCACACCTCTTCCAACTTTGCAAAGTTCCGTAAAATCTGCATACCTACCCTGCTGCTTTTTTCTGGATGAAACTGACAGGCAAATACATTCTTCTGTTCCACAGAAGCATGGATGTTCACACTATAGTCTGCAGATGCCTTCACAATCCGCTCCTCTTCTGCCTGCAGATAGAAAGAATGTACAAAATATACAAAAGCGCCCTCTGAAATTCCCTGAAACAATCTTCCCTGATTCTTAAGATGCAGCGAATTCCAGCCGATATGAGGAATCTTAAGGCCAGGCTGATCCGGTATCTTAAGAATCTTTCCATCCAGAACATGCAGGCCCTCTACACCGCTGTTTTCCTCACTTCCTGCAAACAACAGCTGTAATCCCAAACAAATTCCTAAAAAAGGAGTCTGTCTGTCCACCACCTCATGAATCACTTTATCCAGTTCAAACTTTTTCAGCTGATCCATGGCTTCGCCAAAAGCTCCCACACCTGGAAGGATTACCTTATCTGCCGCCAAAATCTCTCTGAAATCTCTGGTGATCAAACTTTCCTCTCCCAGAAATTTCAAAGCCTTCTCTACACTTTTCAGGTTGCCCGCATCATAATCAATAATTGCTATCATGCCGCTGTCCTTTCTTTCGGTTATTCCAAAAGTCCCAGTTCTTCTATAATATCATACAATGCATACGTAAAATCATCTCTCTCATGAATACTATAGAGTTCCCTTGCCTGATCTAATGTCATCTTATAATTTTCAGACAAAAGCTGTTCCAACTCTGCAATCATCTTATCATATTCTGCAGAGGCTCCCGCCTTCACTGCGTCTGAGACATTTTTATCGTATCTTCCAACTCCGCAGATCAAAGCGTTCAACGCCTCTGTATGCATTTCCTGTTCCTGGTACATTTTATAATTTCGAAGCTGCTGTTGAACGTATGCGGTATATTTGGCCTTATGATACAATTCTTCATCTGCTTTCTTTACTTTAGCGCCTTGGGTAAAACAAGTGTAAGCCTCTACATAATCGCCCTGATCGTAATAACTCTCTGCCTCATTGACCGCTGTGATATAACCAACCTGATTGGTAACCAGATTGATCAGAAGTACCAGGGAGGCTCCTATCAGCAGAATTAAAAATACTGGTCCCTTTGGAAGGGGCTTGGTCTTCTCCACAACCTTAGGCTTCTTTTCCTTCTTCTCTTTTTTGGGTTTCGCCTGCTTTTCTTTCTTCTTCTGTTCTTTTTTCTCAGCCTTTTCTTTCTTCTTCTGAGCTTTCTTTTCTGCCTTTTCCCTCTTTTTCTGAGCTTTCTTTGCCTTAGCGTCCTCTTCCGGCTTATTTTTCTTCTCTTCCAGCTCTCTCAATATATCCATATTCTCTTCTGATATATTGTCAATCTCACCAATCTCTGGAATCTTCTCATTGGAACCTTCCTCTTCCAGTTCCTCTTCATCTTCTCCAAACAGAGCCAGGGATAACCTTTTGAAAAATCCAGGTTTCTTTCCATCTGGGTCTTTCTCTTTTTTTCCTTTTTTCTTCCCCTTTTTTCCTTTTGAAGCTTCTTCTTCCACTTCCTCTGTCAGCAGATGATCCAACTCTGACTGGTCGTTTTTCTTCTCAATCTCCTCGTTGCTCTCAAGTCCCAGATCGCTGATCTCCTTTACCAATTCCTGAGCCATAGATGCTATCTCATCTTCCGGCATACTTTCCTCTTCTGACAAAGGATTCTCCTCCATATCAGCCATCACATCCGCTGGATCAAGAATATCCTCATCTGTATCAAATCCCATGGTATCGGCCTCGTCCATGGTATTGATCATGAACTCTTCCTGATCGCCAGAGTCAAAATGCGTATCAATTTCATCTAGTCCAGATTCCTCTGTAAAATTCTGCAGAGACTCCTCGATAGACAGATCGTCTTCCCCCAATGTATTAACCTCTTCTAAGGTATCTATTTCCTCCGGCTCATCCAGGGTACTGTTTTTCACATTGCTGACGATATGGTCAATATCATCCATATCAAAGTCCATATCCATATCTAAATCTGAATCAAGGTCCTTTTCCGCCTTGTTTCTGCTTTTTTCAAATTCTTTCAGAAAGTCATTCTCATCGTCTTCTGAAAAGGAAGTGCTAAACTCTTCCAAAAAGTCATCTTCTGTCTCCTGAATCTCTTCCGGGTTTTCTTCCACTCCTCGTAACAATCTGTCCAGGTAATCTTCTCTCTCGTTCAAAGATTCCACCTCCGGTGATTTACTCTCATATCTTAGCGCGCATCATATTTTCGATATTATACCATATTTGCATCCATTACACAAATTTTTTTTAATTCTTAAAACTATGCACTGGCGCCGGAATTCTGCCGCCTCGGTTGATAAACGCTTCACATCCATGTACATTCACTGGCATAACTGGCGCATGGCCCAGTAAACCGCCGAATTCCACAGTCTCTCCTACTCCTTTTCCAATAACAGGAATCAGGCGGACCGCAGTGGTTTTTTGATTAATCATACCGATGGCCATTTCATCTGCAATAATACCAGAAATCACAGAGGCCGGCACATCCCCCGGAATGGCAATCATGTCAAGCCCAACAGAACATACGCATGTCATAGCCTCTAATTTTTCTAAAGTCAAAGCCCCAGCCTCCACTGCGTCGATCATCCCCTGGTCTTCACTGACTGGAATAAAAGCTCCGCTTAATCCTCCCACATAAGAAGAAGCCATAATACCGCCCTTTTTTACCTGATCATTCAATAAGGCTAAAGCCGCTGTGGTTCCGGGAGCCCCTGCATATTCCAATCCGATCTCTTCTAAAATCTCTGCCACGGAATCTCCGATAGCCGGCGTGGGCGCCAAAGACAAATCAATGATTCCAAATGGAATTCCCATTCTCCGACTGGCTTCCTGAGCCACAAGCTGACCCACACGGGTAATCTTAAAAGCAGTCTTTTTGATCGTTTCACAGAGCACTTCAAAATTAGCTCCCCGTACCTGTTCTAACGCTTTCTTTACCACGCCTGGCCCTGAAACCCCTACATTGATAATGGCATCTGTCTCTGTCACTCCATGGAAAGCTCCCGCCATAAAGGGATTGTCATCCGGCGCATTACAGAAGATTACCAATTTTGCACAGCCTAGAGAATCATTTTCCTTTGTATATTCTGCCGTCTGAAGCACAATCTCGCCCATAAGTTTTACCGCGTCCATGTCGATTCCCGTTTTGGTGGAACCTACGTTGATGGAACTGCACACTCGCTCCGTATCGGCAAGGGCCTTAGGGATAGAACGAATCAGATTTTCATCTCCCTTTGTCATTCCTTTTGACACCAGAGCGGAATATCCGCCGATAAAATTTACTCCCACTGTTTTGGCCGCCTTATCCAGCGTCTTTGCAATTGTCACAAAATCCTCCGGCGTTTTGCATGCCGCCTGGCCGATCAGTGCAATGGGGGTCACAGAAATCCGCTTATTTACAATAGGGATACAATAATTACGCTCTATTTCCATCCCTGTCTCCACCAATTTTTCAGCGGTTGTAGTGATTTTACGATATATGTTTTCATTTAATTTCTGCAGATCAGCATCAATACAATCTAACAAACTAATGCCCAAAGTAATCGTACGAACATCCAGATTTTCCTGCTCGATCATCTTATTTGTCTCATTTACTTCCCAGATATTTATCATCACGCCGCTCCTTAAATTCTGTGCATCTTATTAAAGATTTCTTCCCTTTGACATTTGACAGCCACACCGATCTCTTCGCCCAACTGCTCTAACTCTTTGGCGCATTGATCAAAAGGTTTCACTTTTTCTTTCAGATCTACGATCATCATCATATTAAAAAAATCCTGCACAATGGTCTGACTGATATCCAGCACATTGACCTTATTCTCTGCAAGGTAGGTACATACTTTAGCTATAATTCCAACAGTATCTTTCCCCACCACAGTAATAATTGCTTTATCTACTTTTTTTTCCATTCTTTCCTCCACTTTCTGTAAATGCACCGACAGCTTCTAAAACTCAATGATATCAGAGACCATATCCCGTCTTGCCACCTGAATGGGAAAATCACCGGCGCGATAAGGACTATCTGACAGATCAATCTCCAGACGCACAGTCTCATAGGCCAGTTTTTCGTAATTATTTTCTTTACTTAAATGTCCTAAAATAACCATTTTAAAATTGTCGTGCAGAATCTCACTTAAAAATTGTCCTGACAGCTCATTGGACAGATGGCCTTTGTCTCCCAAAATCCGCTGTTTCAAATAATAAGGATACGTTCCCACCTGCAGCATATGTACATCATGATTTGCTTCCAGCAGCAAGACATCCAGTCCCTGCAGACGCTGGATCAAATAGTGATCGTATCGCCCTAAGTCTGTCATAACAGCCATAGATTTTTTTTCCTTCCGCAGGATAAAAGCTGTTGGCTCCATAGCGTCATGGGAGATGGACACCGGGCTTACCATAAGATCTCCTATGGCAAAATCCTGATCCGGTGTGATCTCCTGAAATAATTCTTCTGGTATCTCTCCAACACTCTTCGTTTTCAAGATGCCTTCCTTTGTTCCTCTGGTAGTATAAATAGGTATCCCATACCGCCTGGATACAACTCCCAGACCACTGATATGGTCTGAATGCTCATGAGTAACCAAAATACCATCTATCTCTTTTGTGGTATATCCTATCTCATTCAGGCCTTCCTCAATCCGTTTTCCGCTGATTCCTGTATCTATCAGCAGACGGACTTTATCGGTGCCTGCAAAAATACAATTTCCGCTGCTGCCGCTTGCAATGCTGCATAATTTCATTCTGCTCAATCCTCCCAGTAGATCTCTATAACATCTCCATACTGTAGAGGAGCAGTATAGGAAGGCATCTCGTTATTCAGCTTTGTGACGATGGCTCTTCCGTTTCCACTGTTCAGATCAAACCCAATTACGTCAAATACATCCACAAACACATAAGAAGGTTTTCCGGTCAAAGTCACTGCCGCATTATTTACAATAACCTGAAGAGAAGTATTGTCTGGTTTTGCCTTTGCAGTCTTAGACTCTGGCTTTCGAATAATGGTAGGACGAATATCATCTATGCTGGTCTTTTGATTCCGCAGGAATTTCCCTTCCAATTCTTCCTGGGTCATTTCCTCTTCCGGCTCTTCTATTTCAGACTCTGGCTCTTCCAAGGGCTCTGGCTTTGCTGGCTGTTCCAGTTCTGCCGACCGTTCTGGCCTGGAAGCCCGCGCAATATCTGTAATCCGTTCTGGTACTGCCGGCCGCTCTTCTCCTCTTACCGTTTCTGATACTCTCTCCGGTTCTGCCGGCTGTTTCAGTTCCTCGGTTTCAAGTTCCGGCTCTGGTTCTGCTGACTGTCTCACTTCTTCTGCCGGCTCTGGTTCTGCTGGTTTCTCCGGCTCTTTTATGGATTCTGCTGGCTTCTCTGGCTCTTTTATAGATTCTGCTGGCTGTTCTAATTCTTTTGCTGGCTCAAGTACCTTTTCTGGCGCCGGTTCCAGTTCTGGTTCTTCCACAGGCAAGGGCTCTGGCTGTTTATAGAAATTTTCAATTTCTGACTGAGGAGTCCGATACGCAATCACATTCCATTCTACAGAAAAGTTTTCATATACCAATGTGTCCAGATCCGCCAACTTGTTATTCACCAGAATATCGCTGTCCATGTCAATTTCCACGTCCATAAATTCTATGATCTGGGCCACGGTATAGAAGCTGCGCATTTCCACCCAGTCATTTTCCTGAATCTCATAATAAGGAGGTTCCAGGCTTCCATTCACTTCCGCAAATTTCGGGCAGGTAATCATTCTTCCGTTGACTTCAAAGGTGATTACCACTCTTCCATACTCTTCCAACTCTTCTAACCGGCAGATTGCCGCTGCCCCCACTGTGGAAGGTTCAATCACAATATCGCTGTTTGGCTCTAAGGTTGCATTGATGCTGGTGACTCTGCCGTTCACCCGTACCACGGCAGATTCTCCCGGTTCTCCCCGGACAATTCTCTTTTTGCCGTTCACATAGAAATTGATCTCCTTTCCTCTTCTTGGGAAAAGCTGTTCATTAGGAAAGCCTGCTCTTAAAGCCGCGTCTACAATAGTCAGCTTATTATTATCGTACAGTTTAATCCGCTCTCCGTTAAACCGCACAAAGACAAAATTATTTTTCTGGTCATAGTAACTGATACAGATACCGACAGGCGTTACCAGCAGAGGATCTTTCTTGATCTCCGGCTGTTCAAAGTGAATCTCCTGTAAAACTTCTTCTCCCCGAAGAGCCACACGCTCTAAAGGAAGTTCCAGCTCTTCTGCTAAATGTTCCACAAATCCATGTATCTTTCCGCCGCCGCCTACGATAAAGGTGGCGCTCACTGTTGTTCCGCCATTCAGCTCTTTGATCTTTGCCGCAATGTCCTCTGTCAAACTGTATACCAATGGCTGAATCAAATCCCATACTTCTTCTGCAGTCACCGTATGTTTAATCATCATAATATCTTGATACTCAATTTCTTTCTCTGTAGTAGAACTCAGTTTAATATGTTCTGCAGTTTTAAAATCCACCAGATAGTGCTGTACCAACAGCTCGGTAATCTCATCTCCAGCACAGGGGATCATGCCATATGCGATAATGCTGCCATCCCTGGTGACAGAAATATCACTAGTTCCTGCCCCTACGTCTACCAGTGCAATATTCAGCATACGGAAGGTCTCTGGAATAGCCACATTGATCGCTGCAATAGGCTCCAAAGTAAGACTTGCCACTTTCAATCCTGCAAGTCCCACTGCAGCGTACAGACCATCCACAACATCTTCCGGCAAAAAGGTTACGATAATATCTGCACTGACAACCTCTGCCTTATGGCCTTCCAGATTGGAAAATACATCTCCGTTTAAGTAATATTTTACAACAGAATATCCCACGCAATAGAATTTAAAATTCGTATCGTTATTTTCATTTAAAATCTGCTGGGCCTTTTCAATTCCCAAAAGATCCAGGGTATGCACATCTTCTCCCGTCACCACAATCTCCTCTGGAAAACTGTATTCCACTGTGGTGGTAACTGTTTTCAGCACACGGCCTGCCGCCGCAATACAGACTTCCCTTAGCGATAAGTGGCATTGTTCTTCTAAGGATTTTTTCACAATATTAATGGTGCGTCCCACTCGTCCGATATCGTGAATCTGTCCGTCCAGCATGGAACGCGTCTCATGCTCCCTCATACATTGCCCAATTACATAAAAATCATTTTCTTCTTTATATCCAACGGTTCCCACTACATTTCTGGTACCAATGTCTAATCCGAATACTAAAGGCACTCCTTCTAACTGCTGTTCCATTCGATTTAACTCCCTTTTATCTTTGATGGCCTGTGCAACCTGGTAAAATGTCTCTTCCCTGGTTCCATTATTTTCTATGATCACCTGACAGTGTTTGCGGTATTCTTCCTCTGAGAGCTGGCTGGCAAACATCTGATCCACCTGCTCTTGGGAATAGCCTCTGGACCGCATCAGACGTCGTTTCCGGGTCTCCTCAGAAGCATGTATATACCACAGTTCATCGCAGATCTCATCATAGTGGTCTTCAATCAAAAGAGCTGCTTCTATAATAACGAAATCCAGGATTCCTACCCGTCTCTGCTCCTCGATCTGTCCTAAAATATATTCCTTGACCACAGGATGCATCACCTTGTTAACCCGCTCTCTCAGATCGTCTGAGCTAAACAGCGCTGCCGCCAACGCAGAACGGTTGATGGTCTCATCTTCGTTGTACACTTCCACCGGCAAAAATTTCATCAGCTTCTCGTAACAATCGCTTCCTGGCTCCATCAACATACGGGCAATCTTATCCGCCACCAGATTTTTCACCCTGTAATTCTGCTCTAAATATTCCAAAATCGCTGACTTTCCTGCTCCAACTCCACCTGTAATTCCAATTACCTGCATACGCCAAAACTCCTTTATCTTGATTTTTAGATCCCGGCATCAAAACCTGATGACATCAGAATCCTTTTGTAAATGCAATCCATTATCAATGAGCCTCATACCAGTTTCTGCCCTGTTTCATATCAATTTCTAATTTGACGGAAAGGGCCGCGGCTGTCTCCATCTCTTTTTTCAAGATCTCCTCCACTTGCAAGATTTCTTCTTTCCATGTTTCGATCAAAAGTTCATCATGTACCTGTAAGATCAGTCTCGACCTTAACTGCTGTCTCTTCAATTCTTCATTGACACGAATCATGGCAATTTTTATAATATCTGCGGCAGTTCCCTGAATGGGGGAATTCATGGCCACTCTCTCCCCAAAGGACCGCTGCATAAAACTGCTGGAAGACAATTCCGGCACCGGCCTTCTCCTGCCAAACATAGTCGTTACATACCCCTGTTCTTTGGCGTCCTTCACCTGCTGATCCAGAAATTGTTTTACGCCGGGATAAGTCTCAAAATAAGATTCTATATACTGAGCCGCCTCTTTTTTGGTAATACTTAGGTCCTGACTCAATCCAAAAGAGCTGATTCCATAGACGATTCCAAAGTTTACTGCCTTTGCATTTCTCCTCTGAAGAGACGTCACCTCCTTAAAAGGCACGTGAAATACCTGAGAGGCCGTAATTCTGTGGATATCCTGGGCTTCCCGGTAGGCTTCAATCAAGTTTTTATCCCCTGACATGTGAGCCAAAACCCTTAATTCAATCTGAGAGTAATCAGCGTCAATCAACACGCATCCTTCTCTTGGAATAAATACTTTTCGAATCTGCCGGCCCAATTCCATTCGAATGGGGATATTCTGCAGATTGGGGTCTGTACTGCTGATTCTTCCCGTTGCGGTAATCGTCTGATGAAAAGAAGAATGTATCCTTCCATCTTTTCCAATATAATTGGCCAGCCCCTCTGCATAAGTAGATTTTAATTTCGTCAGCTGACGGTATTCTAAGATCTTTGATACCAGAGGATAATCTCCCGCCAATTTGTCCAGTACATCCGCCGCAGTGGAATACCCTGTCTTAGTCTTTTTTCCATAGGGCATTTTCAATTTGTCAAAAAGAACCACGCCCAGCTGTTTGGGAGAATTGATGTTGAATTCCTCTCCGGCCTCCTGATAAATTTCCTGTTCTAATTCTGCAATCTTCTGAGAAAGATTTTCTCCGTAAGTCTTTAGCTCTTCTCCGTTGACCCCCACTCCTTCTCTTTCCATATCATACAGAGTATACGCCAGCGGCAGTTCTATTTCCTGATACAAATCCCACATTCCTGCGTCTTTCAGCTTCTGTTCCAGAATCTCTTTTGTCTGCCAGGAAGTGGAGGCCACAAAACAAGCATATTGAAATAACTCCATTTTCTTTTCCACTGCCGCCTGTGCCAGACTCATTTTTCCAATCAGATCTGTCTGAGAGGGAATTAAAAGTTCTAAATGTTCCTTTGATACATCATCATAGGTATAATCATTTTTCAAAGGATTCAGCAAATAAGCTGCAATCTGTATGTCTCTAATCTTTCCCCTGTCTCCAGGGTCAATCACAAACCAGGGCAGTTGGGATTTCAGATCAAAAGTTGCCGCACTTTTTACATATTTTAGAAGCATCTGTATCTTTTCTGTAAGATAAGAACCTGACACTGCTTCTCCTGTCTTTATAAAAAATATTTTTTCTTTGTCAAATGCAAGTCCCAATCCTAAAATCTGTTTTTCCCGTTGAGAGGTCTCTTCTCTGTTCTGATTTTTACTCTGAAGAAATCCATCCAGCGTAAGCTGCCCAATCGGCTGGTCCGCCTCTGGATCTGTAATCAGCTGAAATCCCACAGATTCCGACTGTCCGGCCTCCTCAAAAATCTGTTCCGCTTCTGTATATTCTGTCACTTCCTTAAAATACTGCTCTGTGGAAGTTGCTGGAGCCTCCACCTGAAAACGATTCAAGATATTCTTTAATTCCAACTTCTTCATCCACACATAAGCCTCCGGCGTAAACAAATCGCCGATTACCGCCTGTTCCAAACTGTATGCAACAGGGGCATGTACCTCAATCGTGGCCAAAGTTTTACTCATCTGAGCCATATCATAATGTTCCCGCAGATTTTTCTGAGCCCGCGGAGGCTTGATCTCATCTATATGGGCAAATGTATTTTCTATGCTTCCATATGCAGCAATCAAAGCAGTGGCTGTTTTCTCTCCGATTCCCGGCACCCCTGGAATATTATCGGACGCATCTCCCATCAATGCCTTTACATCTATAAATTCCGCGGGCGTCACCTGGTATTTCTCTTTTACATCTGCCGCGTAATAATCTTCAATCTCCGTTCCAGTCCGTTTTGTCTTAGGAATACGGATCTTAATCTGTTCACTGGCCAGCTGAAGCAAATCTCTGTCTCCAGACACCAGAGAGACCTCAAGCCCTGCCTGTTCACTCTGCTTTGCAATAGTTCCTAAAATATCGTCCGCCTCATATCCTTCCTGCTCAACGATCACAATGCCCATCGCTTTCAATATTTCTTTCATAATAGGAACCTGCTGCCTTAACTCTTCTGCCATAGGTTTCCTGGTTCCCTTGTAATCTTCATACATTTTATGTCGGAACGTAGGGGCATGTACGTCAAAGGCCACTGTGAGATATTCCGGTTTCTCCTCTTCTAAGATCCGAAATAAAATATTCAGAAATCCATAAATTGCATTGGTATGGATTCCTTCTGTATTAGTCAGATCTGGAATTCCGAAAAATGCTCTGTTCAATATACTGTGTCCGTCAATCAATACTATTTTTTTACTCATAAGATCCGATTCCTTCTGTTCTCCCTTATTCATCACATAATCATTCTTATTCTACACCATCTAGAAAAGATTTAAAAGTTATAAATGCAAGAAAACGCAAAAAGAAATATATTTCTTTACCTTTTTTATGGAATATGATATAGTTTTACTATATTTTGCCATGTGAATTTTAGAATATGATCTGATTTATTTTTGATCTTTTAAATCAATTCAAATTCACATTAATATCATAAAAGAGGTATTTACATTGAACAAACTGAAAGATATATTAAAAGGGCTTCTCTCTGGAGAACTGCCAATTGCCGACAAATTAAAATACTGTGTGACAATCTATTCTCTTGCATGTGTTCATGCAATATTTACACTCTTTTTTCTATTGATAGGAATTCCCTTTCTGGCTTTTTACAACCTGCTTAGTACACTGGTTTATCTGTTCTGCAGAAAACTGCTGCAAAAAGAAGCCTATCCTTCCATTTATTGTATTGCCTGCGGGGAGATTATTCTGAATACAATTCTTACCACCTATACCATCGGCTGGGACAGCGGATTTGCTTTATTTTTACTTGTTCTTGTGGCGGGAGGATTCTATATTTCCTATACCTTTTCCAACCATAAATATATCATTCCCTTTGTCTGCGGAACCTTATCTGTGATTACTTATTTCTGCTGTTATTTCCTTAGTCAGTCTTTGGTTCCTGTCTACACAATGCCCAGCGGGAAATCTGCTTGTTTTTTATACGTATTCAACTCCGTTTGCACATTTATTTTTATTACTGCTTTTTCTATTTTATTTATGGTAGATATCCGTATCTCCTTAAACAAATTATTTGAAGAAAACAAAATGCTGGGACAGATTGCCGGAGTTGATGCTTTAACCGGCCTTTACAACCGTTGGAGTATGGCAAAATTTCTCTCCGACGCCTTTCAGACAGAGCATCCTTTCTGTCTGGTTATGTGTGATATTGATGATTTCAAAAAAATCAACGACACTTATGGACATGAATGCGGAGATGAAGTCTTGAAACATATTGCCAAAATCATCCAGGATTTTATTCCAGAAGGCAGTTATGTATGCCGCTGGGGAGGAGAAGAGCTCCTACTCCTTTTGAACGACTATACCTCGGAGGATTCGGCAGCCTTGGCAGAAAAGATTCGCTGCTCCATTGCTGAAAACAGCACTGCTTTCGAAGACCTTGTCATTCCTCATACCATGACTATGGGCGTTGCTCACCATCACAAAAATCAGACTGTGGAATCCACCATTGCCAAAGCAGACATGAAATTATATATCGGAAAGCGCAATGGCAAGAACGTGGTGATTGTCTGACCTGACTTTTGAATCCTCTTTCCATTTAAGGATAATCAATTAGAACAAAGTGTCCAGCACAATTGCGAAGCAATATTTTACCTCTTGTGCGAGTGCGCATATTATTTTTATCTTATAGGAAATCCAAAGGAATTTCCTATAAGATAAAAGGACTGCCATAAAGGAGAGAACGCTCCTTTATAACAGTCCTTTTTCTATTTTATCCTCATGAAAGACGAACTATCATGCCTGCTCTGAAGAGACAGAACCATTTCTTTCCCTTGCCTTTCATCACATTTTACTCAGATGGCTCTGGTATATGTTTTCAGCCATTCTCTCTCTTCTTCATTCAGATATGGAGAAATCTTCTCATACACCATCTTGTGATAATCGTTCAGCAGCTTTCGTTCCGAAGCCGTCATCTCCTCTGGAAGAATTGCATCCAAATCAATGGGAGCATAAGTAATCGTCTCAAATTCCATAAACTGTCCATACTCATTCTTTTCTGCTTTTTTGCAGACCAGTTCATTCTCTGTCCGGATTCCATATTTTCCTTCCAGATATACCCCCGGCTCATCTGTCGTTACCATTCCCTCTTCCAGCACGCAGCTGTCGTCCCGTTCTGGTACAATTTTCCAGCGGAATCCATTGGGACCTTCATGCACATTTAAGAGATAACCGATCCCATGTCCTGTGCCGCATTTGTAATCCAATCCCAGATTCCACAAAGGCCCTCTAGAAAGAATATCCAGATTCAATCCCCGGCATCCATACAGGAACTTTGCCGCTGCCAGATTCAGATTTGAGCGGCACACTGTAGTAAAATGAAGTTTTTCTTCTTCCCGAAGCGTTCCAAGGGCCATTGTTCTGGTAATATCTGTACTTCCATCCAAATAATGTCCGCCAGAATCCACCAGCAAAAATCCTTCCGGTTTCAATTCTGCATCGGATTCCGGCGTTGCAGTATAATGCATCATGGCCCCATTGGCCCCATAAGCGCTGATAGTATCAAAACTCAGGTCTACAAATAAATCCTGTTCTCTTCTGCGCGCTTCCAAATAGTCGGAAGCAGAGATCTCTGTAATCTTCTGTCTGCCAATATTAGTCTTCAGCCAATACATGAATTTGGTAAAGGCAACGCCGTCTTTTACATGGGCTTTTCGAATATTAGAAAGCTCCGTCTCATTTTTGACAGCCTTCATCCACTCTGTAGGATTGGAATCCTGGACCACATTTACCTCTTTATGCAGACTGTGAAAAATACGGTAATTTACAATATTTTTATCCAGCAGCACTGTCTTGCCTGCCGGTATCTCTTCTGCATAATCGTAAATCTCCTCATATCCTCTGCATGTAATATGATTTTCTCTGCAATATTCCTGCAGTTTCTCATTCAGCACTTCTGGATGAACAAACCAGAGACTCTCTTCTGAGGTAATGGCTGCAAAAGACAAGACCACAGGCACATGCTCAATGTCCCCGCCCCTAATATTAAACAGCCAGGCGATATCATACAGCGAGGTGAGAATATGAATATCTGCATTTTTTTCTGCCATCTTCTCTCTCACTCTTTTTAACTTATCGGCCGCCCTCTCTCCTGCATATTTTTCCTCCAGAAGGAACACTGGATTCTTGGGAAGTTCCGGCCGCTCTTTCCATATAATTCCCGCCAAGTCTTCCGTTACATAAACCCTGCCTTGTTTTTCTTCCGTTATTCTTTCGTAATCTTCTCCTGCCTTGGCATTCATCACACGACCGTCAAATCCCAGACATCCTCCCTGAGGCAGATTCTGCTCCACATATTCCTTGACCGTAGGAACCCCTTCTTCTCCCATTCGGTATAATTCCACCGGACTTCCTGCTAGCTGCTGCTCTGCCTGAATAAAATATCTTCCGTCCGTCCACAATCCTGCCTCTTCCAATGTAACCACCGCTGTTCCTGCAGATCCGGTAAATCCGGTGATATATTTTCTCGCTTTAAAATAATCTCCCACATACTCTGATTCATGAAAATCAGAAGTTGGTATGATATACATATCTATCTCTCTCAGCCGCATCTCTGCTCTGAGGGCTTCTATTCTCTGTGCTATCACGTCTTTCTCCTTCTCTTACCCTTCCTTTTTCACCGCAATCATTTCTATCTCAATCAAGCCTCCCTTGGGCAGCTTTGCCGCCTGCACACAGGAACGTGCCGGGGTGTCTTTCGTAAAATACTGTCCATAGATCTCGTTCACTTTTGCAAAATCATTGATATCATCTAAAAATATATTGGTCTTTACCACATGATCCAGATCGCTTCCAGCCGCTTCCAATACAACTGCCAGATTCTTTAGACTCTGATGAGCCTGGGCCTCTACGCCCTCCGGTAAAGTTCCGCTCTCTGGAATCAATCCCAACTGTCCAGAGGTAAAAATCAATCCCTGTGCTTCCACTGCATGTACATAAGGCCCTACCGCCGCCGGCGCCTTTGGCGCATTAATCGTTTTCTTCATTCTGTATTTCCTCTTTTCTTTTTGATCATTCTTTTATTGCAGTCCACGCATCCGTCCATGCGGAAATAATCACATGTCTGCATGATGTCATTATTTTATCATGTTATGATTAGGGTGTCAAAAGCACCTTTAGTGCTCTAATCATGTTGTCTAATCATATTATAAAAATTCCTTCAACAAAATACTTGCTTTTTTTTTTCACTTGTGATAATATAGTTTTTGTTCGAGTGAACAATATCGGATCATATTATTGAAACAGATGCCGGCGTGTCGGAATGGCAGACGAGGCAGACTCAAAATCTGTTGTGGGCAACCACGTGCGGGTTCAAGTCCCGCTGCCGGCAGTTCCTTTTAATGCTGAATTCCTTAGAAATAAGGGATTTGGCATTTTTTCTGTTCTGAATTATTTTGATTACTTTTTTACCTTGCAATTGTATGCAGCATCACTGTTTCCCTGTTGACATTTGAAACTATTTCATTTTTGTAATCCATATTTGAAGTATCATAAATATCGGTAATTATGTGGAATGTACGTTCTGATGCCAAGTGTTAAAAAATATCAACCACCGATTTCTATTTTTAATGGCTGATATTTTCATATTTTTCAGCAATTTTTATATAATCCTTATAAAAGTAATAATATTTGTTTCTCTTTCATTTAAACACATAACTAATACAAAAAATCATTACTACTATTAAAAATAAATATTTTTGTGTAAAGCAAAAATGGTAAATCAATATTTAATATTATTTTCCACATATCTTCAGGTGGTAATCCATACAACTTCTATAAACACATCAACTAAACCCGTAAAAAATAAGGCACACCAGATATTCCTATCCGATATGCCTTACTCACTTTAATATCTTTTATATACCTCTCCACGATTATCAATGTTTTCAATATTGATTATTTTTAATGTTTCCTTAATTGAATATATGATCCTAACATTTCCAACTCTTGTACGGTATAAATTCTCATACCCCTGTAGTCTTTTTATATCTGCACCATTTGGCAATTGTTTGATAATACTCATAATTCTTTCCTGCATAACCCTGTCCTGTTTATGCATAAATTTTAAAGCAGCTTTTTCAAAGGTTACTGTGTACCCATTCATAATGTTATACCCAGCTCTTTTGCAACTTCATCCATTGTCATTGTATTTCCATCATTCACTTTTTTTGCATCTGCAATCATTTTCAAATCCCATTCATCAGGTTCTATTTCTTCTCCTGCATAAGCTTTTAAAGATTCCAACATATTAACTACAAATATAAGTTTACTGTCCGGCATATCATCAATTAACTGCATAACACGTTCTTTATTACTCATACCATTACCATTCCTTTTGCCATCTTTCTATGTATCTAATATACCATATAAGCAGCAAACATGTAAAGCAACTGTTTCATGCTGCAATTCACCATCCATCAATTCCAATCTTCCACATACAGTTTCACTTCAAACCGTAACAGTGCATCATATCCATATAGCTTGATTTCCCAATAATACATCTACATTTTGCTGTCATACCTTACGCCAAGAGGCAAATCCATCTTTGCATTCCTCCATTTTCCTGTCCTGTGCTTCTTGCAGTTGGATAACATATATTCAATGTCTGTGAGGTAATGCAGCATTTATCAGGCGCATGTTCCTTATTACCCGGAAACAGCAAATCTTTACCACATACCTTCGATCCCCTATCTCTCTTCCTCCTCAAACGCTATTTTCCTATCCTTGTAATAGTACTCTCTGTCATGTTCATTGATGGGACGCATAACCCTGCAGGGATTCCCCACTGCAACCACGTCTGATGGAATATCTTTTGTCACCACGCTTCCAGCGCCGATCACCGTATTGTCTCCAATGGTAACGCCGGGCATAATAACTGCCCCCGCCCCAATCCAGCAATTTCTGCCAATATGAACCGGCATATTGTACTGATAAATCTTTTCGCGAAGTTCCGGCAGAATCGGATGCCCTGCAGTGGCGATGGTAACATTAGGCCCAAACATGGTATATTCTCCCACATAGATATGGGTATCGTCCACACAGGTCAAATGGTAATTGGCGTAAACCATTTTTCCAAAATGACAGTGGTGCCCGCCAAAATTTGCATAAAAAGGCGCCTCAATATAAACTCCTTCACCGCAATCAGCTAACATTTCCTTTAACATTTCCGCTCTTTTTTCTGTCTCAGATGGCTTTGTCGTGTTATATTCATATAATTTATCTTGATAAACTACCTGCTCTCTCACAATATCTTCATCTCCTGGAAGATAAAGTTCTCCTGTATGCAATTTCTCCTTCATGCTGCTCATTTTTAATTTCTCCTTTTGTTTTTGGTATCTTTTAAATAATTGCGAAACTCAATAATTGTGTTAATTTCATGTACAATTCAAAAAATTTGAATAGAAATATTTTTTCATACAAAAGGTGAGAAATGCATTCCAGAACCATGGAAGCGCACTCAAGAGTATCCTTTGATGCCATGCGGCAAAATAAGGAAAAGACTCAAAGAACCATGGAAGCCTTTGCTGAACATGATTCTTTGTAGTTAGAGGCTCGCTGAAATGTTCGGTGCGTCCAGCATTTCGGTCTTTTGTATGAAGAAAATATTTGGGAGAAACTGTGGTAATTGTACATGAAATTTAAATACATAGGCAGTTTCGCAATTACCTATTAATATCTTTTCGTAATTGATATTCTTGTTATTATAACAGATCCTACGTCATTTTTGTACACTTTTCTCTTTTTGTACATACCGATCCATTTCCCTTTTGACATTTTTAGAAAATTGTATTATGATTTTGTTAAAACATTAACAATCCATCTTGATTTTTACAAGGAGGTCTTTTTATGCTTTGGGACACACATATGCATACGCATTTTTCTGGCGACAGTGAGGCTGATACTTATGAAATGGTCCAAGCTTCCAGAAACAAAAATGTGGACGGCATCTGTTTCACTGATCATCTGGACATAGACCAGCCCGGACAGCCGCCCGATAGATTTTTGATTGATTTTCCTGCCTATTTTAAGGAAATGCAGGCAGTCCAGACCAGATTTCACAATGAATTCCCCATACAAATCGGTCTGGAACTGGGATTACAGCCCCACTTGAAGGAAAAACTTATCAATATCATTCAAAGTCATCCTTTTGACTTTGTGATCGGTTCTTCTCATGCGGTTCATCGGGCAGATCCTTACTATCCAGATTATTATCTTGGCAAAACAGAAGACGAGGCATACCGGGAATATTTCGAAGCTATCTTAGAGAACCTTGCTGTCTTTGACTGTTTTGACGTATATGGCCACATTGATTACGTGGTCCGCTATGGCCCAAATAAAAACCGCTATTATGCTTACGACAAGTTTTCCGACGTACTGGATGAGATTCTACATACTCTGATTCAAAAAGGAAAAGGAATCGAGATCAATACAGGAGGATTTCGGGCGGGTCTCGGCCATCCGAATCCTGCGGAATGCGTTCTGCGGCGCTACCGGGAAATGGGAGGTGAAATCATCACCATCGGTTCCGACGCCCACACCCCGGAACAGACCGCTTATGAGTTTCAAAAAGTACCGGATATACTAAAAGAAGCTGGTTTTAAATATTACACTGTATTCAAAAAACGGAAACCTGTTTTTTATCCTTTGTAAAATTATCTCATCAACAATCCAAACAGCGGGTACTGCAAATGTTATCGTCATCTTTGCAGTACCCGCTGTTTGAGCAATTATTTCCGTGAAAAATCAGCGGTCTATCCTGATCTTTATCTTATATTTTCTCTGATCAAAATCTTTTTCTAGGGCAGTAACTCTCTCAGCTTCCCTCCGTCTGTCAGGCTGTATTCTTCCACTTTCCCATTTTCACATAAGAGGTAAAATCGGTCGTCGATGTAAGTTCCTCTCACTCGATAAGAATACTTTCTCTGATCGCTGCAGTCAATATTCATCACTTCCTGGAACTTTCCCTCTTGAAAGGTAAACAACAGGTAGCGGCAGAGATATTCTTCTCCATATCCTTCTGCATAAAATCCAAACAAATTTTTATCTGTGTCAATAAATACTGCTTTGTAATCATAAAGGGCCTCTGCATACTCGTACTCTGGCAAATTTAACTTTGCAGTTTCTTTTACATCAGAAGGATCTGAAGTATCAAACATGGACAGTTTTAACCCTTCTGTGGCCCCTGTATTTTCATCTGCTTCCTTTCCAATGCCCAGCAAAAGATCTTTATCATAAAAATGCAGATATTCAGAAAATCCGCTGATCTTTAGTTCGCCTAAAATTCTTGGATGTTTTGGATCTGACAGATCTACCGAAAACAGAGGATCCGTCTGACGGAATGTGACAAAGTACCCGATGTCTCCCATAAACCTTGCCGCATATATCTGTTCCTCCCTGGCCAGATTTTCGATCTTTCCTGCCACCTTCAATTTTTTATCCAGTACATACAGACTGTTTGAAGTCTCAAATTCTACACTGTCAGTTCCAATTACTTCTCCTGTAATATCATCTACGATCTCTTCCACTTTCTGCTGTTCTACGGTAGTTACCAGGCGCAGATATCCATTCTGTTCATTCATGGCCATATCATCCCGAAGGAGTCCTTTTACCGTTCCTTCCGCTTCTTTTTTCATCTTGCCATCCTGATAAGAAAAGCGATAAATCCTGGTACTATCATTCTGGATTCCCGTTTTTCCATATTCGAAATGCTGGCTGTCCGCCACATAGATACTCCTTTCGCTGACATAAAATCTGTCCGCCGCCGTCACAATGGCCGCAGTATCTGTAAATTCATCGGGCTTTGCCATATTGATGGAGGCCATCACCAGATAAGAAGCTGCATCTGGATTCTCCGGCAGATAAATACGGTCTGGGGATAAAGGTTCTCCATCCATCTCTGGAACGTATGCCTTATAATTCTTTTCCAGACGCGGCCTGTAGGTATTGCATCCGCTGAAGAAATAGAGATACCCGTCTGAAATTCTGGAATCCCTATAATTTCCTTTGATGGTAAAGGTATGGTATTCCCTGGGATTCCTGCGGTCCTTAATATCATATACATGAATCCTGCTGTAAGCTGTTTCTTGAGCAGCAACTTTTCGAGCTGCAAAAACATCCTCCGCAAACCCTTTTATCATTTCAAAAATGCTTCCTTCCTCTTCCTGAATCTCCTCTTCTTCTGTTTCATTGATCCAGCCTGTTTCGATCACCACCAACTTGTCTTTCCATACATAAATCTCACTGATCTCATTGTCAAATTCCCCTGCCATAGCAGCATTTTCCAGCTCTTCTCCAGTATCTATGATCTGCACTGCATATTTGTGATCACGATCTCGATACACCACCTGGTAAAGATACCGTCCGTCATTTTTTACAATATCTGCTTCCTCCACATTTTTTTCCTGCTGATTAGTCTTTCCATAACTTTTAGACGCTTCCTTAGAACTTGTTGAGGATTGGCTGCCGCTTTCCTCTACTGCCATGTCTTTTGTATCCTCCTCACTTTCCTTTGTCTCAAACATAACGCCTCTGTCCTGGCTGGCAATTTCTATTTCCTCCTGCTCTTTCCATATATCAGAAAATGCCTGATATAGTTCCTGATAGGTGACTCCTTCTGTTTTTTCACTTTCAGGATCTGCCGGGTTCTCTCCCTCTGCCGCCAGATCCTGCTTCTTTTCTTCCTTTACGGACTCTTCTAACTTCATTCCCTGCTTCCAGTCTATGGAGTGTCCTGCTGCAAACAATACGAGGGCTGCAGCGGCGGCAGTAACCGCTGTCCCGCACCACCATCTGCGGTAACTTCTTTTCTTTTCATCCCTTTTCTCTTTCATATGATCCCTCCCATTCCCTCTTGTCCTCTGTTGATCCTTCCCATTCTTTCTTGTCTTCTGTCTCAGCCAGAATTCCATCTGTTCTGGCTGCAGTTTCTCTGGTATCTCTTCTGCTTCTGCCGCCTTCTGAAGGCCCTGTCTGAGCTCCTCTTCTGTCCATTTGCCAGTTTTATATTGTTCCATCCTCACACCTCCAATTTCTTTCTCATTTTTTGAAGTGCCCTCCGGTATTTCGAACGAATCGTACTATGGTTCTTATCCAAAATATCCGCGATCTCCTCACTGGTATATCCGCAAAACAAAGACAAAGCCACGATCAAACGCTCTTCTTTCTCCAGCTCCCAAAACACCTGTCTCACTGCAGAAGCCATTGCAAAGTCTTCCTCCTTTGAAAGGCTTCTCTTCTGAGACTGAGAAATCTCTTCAATGTCTTCCTCTTTTCGAAACCAGCGTTTCATTCTTCTCTTACACTGATTGGCCAAAATCTGCATCATCCATGGCCCAAATTTTTCTTGATCCTTAAGCTGATAAAATTTTTCATAAGCAGTCAAAACTGCATCCTGCACCGCGTCTTCCGCCTCTTGGCGGTTCTGAAGATAAAGCCAGGCAGTCCGATACAATTGAGGATATATTTTTTCATAGCACTGCATAAACTCTTCCATATAAGCCTCCCTCCTTAAGCGAAATGGATCTATGCACATGATTAATTCCACTTATTTACTATGAGTCTTTTTCTTGCCAAAATGTTGCAATTAATTTTATTTTCACACTCTCACGCTTTTGCGTGACAAGGTCTTTCCCAGAAAGATTAAGGTGCTTTTGACACCCTAATCCTATAATATAAAAGAAACTGCCGCTTCCGTAGACATTCCTCTACTTTTGCAGCAGCTCCTTTCTCATTCTTTCTGATCAAAGGATCTGAAATATAGGGTTCTATAAAATATCCCTAACTTCTTCTCTCAATTTATTGACATCAAATTTCTGAATATTTTCAACCAAATCTCCTGAAACAGTTTGAACCTGCTCTGTGGACGTCTTACATTTTTCTACCATCTCTCTGAACTCTCCCATGGAATCCTGGGTTTCCTGGGCGCTGGCTGTATTGGCCTCTGCCGCCTGAGTCAAAGCGGCAACACCGTCGTCTATTACGTCTTTTGAACTCTTCAAACCTGTAATCTCTGACGCAATTCCACTGATGGCTCCGCCCACCTGCTCAATCTCCTGATCCAGAGAAGTAAAAATCTTTTCGGTCTCTCGAATCTTTTCGGTCTGCTTGGTAAATTCCTCTGTCACCTTTTGGGTAATATCCACACTCACGTTAGAATTCTGGATCAATTCATTTACAATATTATTGATCTGCTCAGAAGACTCCCTAGACTGATCTGCCAGCGTCCGTATCTCCTCTGCCACAACTGCAAAACCTTTGCCCTGCTCGCCGGCCCTGGCAGCTTCAATACTGGCATTTAAAGCCAGCAGATTTGTCTGATTTGAAATCTCGGCAATAATCTCTGTCACTGTGCGGATCTGCATAGCCGATTGGTTGGTAACATCTGTCTGAGCTCTTACTTCTGAAATTGCTTCGCTGCTGACCTGGTTGATGGACACAAGCTCTCCCATAATATCTGCTGCATTTTCACTGCATCTTTTCATCATATCTGCACTCTGCGTCAGCATTTCCACATTTTGTGCAATAATATCAATGGCATGGCTCATATCCATAATCTGAGTTTCAATATCCTGGGTGCGCTCTGCCTGGGAAGCAGTATTAGTTCCAATGGAATCCACTTCTTTTTTCACAATCTCTAAAGCGGCCGTCATATTTTGAAAAGAATCCTTAAAATCCTCGGACACTTCCGTCAAGGAACCTGCAGCACTTCTCACACTGCTGATTACCTGTGCAAAAGAGACCACCAGCGCATTCATAGAACGCACCATCTCCCCCAATTCATCTTCTCTCTCTGCCAGTTTGTTTTCCTCTAAGGTCAAGGTGCCGTCTGCGATCTTTCCCAGATTTCCAATAATGCTGTGTATCATGTTAAAAAATTTCTTTACTACAACTATCAGACCTGCCAAAATAACCAGATCAATAACCACCAGACTGACCATTCCCTGAAATACTGACATAGCCCCTTTCGATACAAGCTGTAAAATCGTCACGGATAATCCGCCGATCACAACAGCAAATACCGCAATTACACAAGTAAATATAAGCAGTAATTTTTTACTTCTTTCTATTTTCTGCAACTTAAATTCCTCCCTTATTCCCTTTTGTACACCCCGTTCTGCAGTCTGCCAGGAATAGAGTGCACAGACTTTCCATACATCCTATTTTCCTATTATACTGCATCTTTTCCTCTATTTCCACTGTATTCCTGTCACATTTTTACAAAATGCAAAGATTGCATTACGAATCATTCTTTTATTCTGCAGCCATGCCAAGCCCCGGTGTTTTCCCTGTGTACAGCTGATAATATTTCCCCTGCTGCGCAATCAAGTCGTCGTGGGTGCCCCGCTCAATGATCCTGCCTTGTTCCAATACCATAATGCAATCGCTGTTGCGGACAGTAGAAAGCCTGTGGGCAATGACGAAGGTAGTCCTTCCCTTCATCAGCTTATCCATTCCATCCTGTACTAGACGTTCCGTTCTGGTATCAATGGAACTGGTAGCTTCATCCAGGATCAGAACCGGCGGATCTGCCACCGCCGCCCTGGCAATAGCCAAAAGCTGCCGCTGTCCCTGGCTTAAGTTGGCCCCGTCCCCAGTCAGCATCGTCTGATAACCTTCCGGCAGCCTGCGGATAAACTGATCTGCATTGGCAAGTTTTGCCGCTGCAATCACTTCCTCATCTGTGGCGTCCAGCTTTCCATACCTGATATTTTCCATCACCGTATTGGTAAATAAATGCGTATCCTGCAGCACGATTCCAAGAGAACGCCTTAAATCTGCCTTTTTGATCTTGTTGACATTGATCCCGTCGTAGCGGATCTTTCCATCCTGAATATCATAGAATCGGTTGATCAGGTTCGTTATGGTGGTCTTGCCTGCTCCGGTGGAACCTACAAAGGCGATTTTCTGTCCGGCGTTGGCAAACATCTTCACATTGTGGAGCACGATTTTTTCTTCGTTATATCCGAAATCCACATCATCAAACACCACGTCTCCCGTCAGTTCAATATAATCTGTGGTTCCTTCTGCCTGATGAAAATGTTTCCAAGCCCACAGTCCTGTCCGCTGGCTGGATTCTGTAAGACGTCCATTTTCTTTTTTGGCATTCACTAAAGTTACATATCCTTCATCTGTTTCCGGTTTTTCATCTAACAGCGCAAAGACACGCTCAGCGCCTGCCATTGCCATCACCACACTGTTTAGCTGCTGGCTTACCTGGTTGATGGGC
The DNA here is from genome assembly GCA_022792535.1 of Lachnospiraceae bacterium. GTDB lineage: Bacteria > Bacillota > Clostridia > Lachnospirales > Lachnospiraceae > Petralouisia. The sequence goes on along the minus strand of JAAWBG010000024.1, from coordinate 37,442 downwards.
ATATTGAAACTTCGGTTAAAAGTCAAAAAGCTGGCAAGGCCTCCCAAAGTAAATCCTCCAATTTTATTCAGCGCAAGGATTCCTCCTACCACAGCACAGATTACATAGCTGAGATTCCCCAACTGTCCATTCACCGGACCTAACATATTGGCAAATTTATTGGCATTGTTGGCGCTTACAAATAACTCATCATTCAATTCCTGAAAACGCTCTTTACTCTCTTCCTCGTGACAGAATACTTTTACCACTTTCTGCCCTTCCATCATCTCTTCGATATAACCATTGACCTTTCCAATATCCTTCTGCTGAGCAATAAAATACTTTCCGCTTTTTCCTGCAAAGGTTTTGGTGGCAGACAACATAATCCCCACCATCACAAGAGTTACGATAGTCAGCGGGATGTTCAAGATCATCATGCTGGCCAAAATACTCACAATAGTGACTACACTGGATAAAAGCTGAGGCATACTCTGACTGATCATCTGGCGCAGGGTATCAATATCATTGGTGTAAATGGACATGATATCTCCATGAGAATGGGTGTCAAAATATTTGATGGGAAGACTCTCCATATGGGTAAACATATCATCTCTCAAATTCTGCAAAGTACCTTGAGTGACTTTTACCATGATCCTGGTATACGCCCAGACGGAACAAACTCCAATCCCATAAAAAGCGCCCACCCGCAGGATAGCCGCCCCAAGGGGTGCAAAATCAGGATGTTCCATTCCAATCATCGGCAGAATATGCGCGTCGATTAACGTCTGCATAAACAAGGTTCCCTGTACATTGGCAAGGACTCCCACAAAGATTCCAATTATCACAAACAACACGTGAAACTTATAACCAGCAAAAATATATTTCATCAATCTTGCCATCAATTTTCCTGGATTCTTGATTTTCGGCTTAGGTCCTCTCATTCCTTTTCCCATAGGTCCTTTGGGCTGGGGACCTGTTTTTTTCGTCTGTTCCTGAGGAAACTCTGTTCCCTCTCTTTTCTGTTCCGCCATTATCTGTCACCTCCATCCTGATCAAAATCTCCGCTTCCTCCAGTCTGAGATTCATAGACGTCGCGGTAAATTTCACTGTTCTGCAGCAATTCTTCATGAGTTCCGAAATCTGTCACCTGTCCATTGTCCATAACAATGATCCGATCTGCATTCTGCACACTGGAGATACGCTGTGCAATAATCAACTTTGTGGTGTTTGGAATCTCCGTGGCAAAGGCTTTTCGTATCCTGCCGTCTGTGGTGGTATCCACCGCACTGGTAGAGTCATCCAAGATCAGGATCTTAGGTTTTTTCAGCAAAGCCCTTGCAATGCAAAGACGCTGTTTCTGCCCGCCGGAAACATTGGTTCCTCCCTGTTCTATATAAGTATCATACTGATCTGGGAACTGTTCAATAAACTCATCTGCACACGCCATTTTGCAGGCGCGCACGCATTCCTCTTTTGTGGCATTTTTATCACCCCAGCGAAGGTTTTCTAAAATCGTACCGGAAAACAGTACGTTTTTCTGAAGCACCACCGCCACCTGATTCCGCAGTTCTTCCATATCATATTCCTTTACATTGATACCGCCCACTGATACCGTTCCTTCTGTCACGTCGTACAAACGGCTGATCAGATTTACCAGACTGGACTTGGCGCTTCCAGTTCCTCCAATGATCCCGATAGTCTCTCCTGCACGGATCTCAAGATTAATGTCTTTCAGCACCGGCTCTTCGCTTTTTCTGTCGTAAGCAAAATCTACATGATCAAAGGTAATCCTTCCATCCGGCACTTCCATAATGGGATTTGGGGGATTGGTAAGACTGCTCTCTTCATTGATTACCTCTGCAATACGTTCTGCACTGGCCGCGCTCATGGTAACCATAACAAATATCATGGACAGCATCATAAGGCTCATTAAAATATTCATACAATAGGCCAGCAGGCTCATCAGCTGCCCGGTGCTCAGACTGCCCAGCACAATCATTTTAGCCCCCAGCCAGCTGATGGTCAGAATACATCCATACACCGTAATCTGCATCAGCGGCGCATTCCAGGTCAGAATATTCTCCGCTTTGGTAAACATCTTGCGGATATTTCCGCTGGCTTTGGTAAATTTATCATTTTCATAATCTTCCCGGACATACGCTTTCACTACTCGAATAGCTGAAACATTTTCCTGCACGCTGGCATTCAGATCATCATATTTAGGAAAAATCTGTTTAAAATACCGGGTCGCTTTTCTCATAATAAAAAACAGGCAGCCTCCTAATAAGATCACTGCAATCAGATAAATACTGGCTAGTTTTGCATTGATCACAAATGCCATAATCATTGCCGTGATCATGCTGATAGGCGCCCGGACGCACATACGCAATATCATCTGATAGGCGTTTTGAATATTAGTCACGTCTGTGGTAAGGCGCGTAACCAAACCTGCAGTAGAAAATTTGTCTATGTTGGCAAAGGAAAAACTCTGAATATTGTTAAACATAGTACTCCTTAGATTCTTTGCCAAACCGGCGGAAGCGCTGGCGCCGTATTTCGCCCCCAGTCCTCCTGTGATCAAACCTAGCACCGCCATCAGAGCCATCACTGCCCCTGTCTGGTAAATATAGTTCATATCCCCCTTTTCCACTCCCTGATCAATGATCGCCGCCATCAACAGGGGAATAATCATTTCCAGAATTACTTCCAGAATCATAAAAACAGGAGTCAGCAGGGAATCTTTCTTGTACTCTTTCACCTGTCCTAAAATTGTCTTTACCATCTTGTCTTATCTCCTCCTTCTTATGGTTTTCTCTGGAAGAATTTCTCTGCCATCTGCCGATATCTTCCTCCAGATTTTGTTTTAATTTTTCAGCTGTTGCAAGAAACTCTCTCATTTCTTCCGGCGTAATGTTCCGGGTACATCTCTCCTCCAACAGATCAATATAGCCAATATGCTGTTCATGGATCTTCTCGCCCCGTTCCGTCAAGACCAGCTTCTTCAGCCGGGCGTCCTCCACCACCGATTCTCTTCGGATATAACCCTTCTTCTCCATCAGCTTTACAATACAGGTTACCGTAGACCTTGCAATGGAAAATTCTGTTTCGATATCTTTCTGAAAAATATCCCGTCCCTGATTCTCATATAAGAATCCCAGAATCCATCCATGCATCACCGTCACTTCGTCCATTTTCTTCTGGTTGATCTCATATGCAGCCATATTTCGGAAAAGCAGGTTATCCAGGGTTTTGATCAGAAAACCAATGGTGTCCTTCCGCTTCATCTCATAACTCTCCTCCTTCTGGAATCAAATATCTTGTTCGTTATAGAACTGTTTGATATAAAACTATTATAAGAAAAAATTTTTTATTGTCAAGATTTTTTTAATAAAGCCGCTGCACTGATATATTGTAATATATACCAGCGCAGCAGCTTTTACAGTGGGAAAACCGCTTGTGATTTCTCTTTCTTTTCTTATCTCTGCACTCTCCCGGAACCGTCTCCTCCCGCCAGTTTTTCCACCTCGGAAACTGTCACAAGATTATAATCTCCTTCAATAGAGTGTTTCAGCGCAGAAGCCGCCACTGCAAAATCCACTGCTTCCTGTGTGGATTTCCCTGACAGCAATGCATAAATCAATCCTCCCCCAAAGCTGTCTCCCCCTCCTACCCGGTCTGTAATATGAAGATGGTACTCTTTGGAAAAGCAGTAATTTTCTCCATCATACAGCATGGCCGCCCAGTCATTGTCGCTGGCGGTGATGGAAGTGCGCAGGGTAATGGCAACTTTCTCAAATCCAAATTGATCTGCCAATTGTTTTGCCACCTGCTGATACCCTTCCTTATTCAGCTTTCCGCCATAAATATCTGTATTTTCCGCCTCTATGCCAAACACGTCTTTGGCGTCTTCTTCATTGGAAATACATACGTCCACATATTGACAAAGCTCCGTCATGGCTGCTCTGGCTTCTTCCCGGCTCCAGAGTTTTCCGCGATAATTGAGATCACAGGAAATCTTTACCCCCTGGCTTTTGGCAGTTTTGCAGGCTTCCCGGCAGATTTCCACTGCATTTTTCCCAAGGGCCGGCGTAATGCCTGTAAAATGAAACCACTGGGCCCCCTGAAAAATAACGTTCCAGTCAAACTCCTCTGGAGAAGCTTCCTGAACAGCCGAATGGGCCCGGTCATAAATGCACACAGAACCTCGTTGAGACGCGCCTTTTTCCAAAAAATAAATTCCTACCCGCTCTCCGCCCCGGACAATCTTAGAGGTATCCACTCCATAACTCCGCAGGCTGTTTACCGCCCCTTGTCCAATGGCATGTTCCGGCAGTTTTGTCACAAATGCCGCCTCAACTCCATAATTTGCCAAAGACACCGCTACGTTGGCCTCTCCGCCTCCAAAGGAGGCCCGCATCCTGTCATTCTGAAAAAAACGATCATATCCTTCCGGGGCAAGCCGCAGCATGATCTCTCCAAAAGTAACTACTTTTGCCATTCTTTGCGTGCCTCCTTTATAATCTCACGGGATTTTTTACACAATTTTGTAATTTCTTCCCATTCCTGACCGTCGATCAGCTCCTCCGTCACCATATAGGAACCGCCGCAGGCTGCAATCACTTGGGATTCCATGTATTTTCCCAGATTTTTCAGGGAAATTCCTCCTGTGGGCATCACCCGGAACATGGGAAAAGGCCCGCTCATAGCTTTGATCTTGTCCAGTCCCCCAGACTGCTCTGCAGGAAAAAATTTGATCAATTCCAGGCCGGATTTCAAGGCCCCATGATAATCCGTAGGCGAACTGCATCCTGGGAAAATGGAAATTTTCTTTTTCCCCGCATAATCTACCAGCTCCTGATCATATCCAGGGGTTACAATAAATTCACCCCCTGCTTCCAGCACTGCATCAATCTGCTCTTTCGTGGTCACCGTACCTGCTCCTGCGATCATCTCTTTACAAGCCTCTTTCATCAGCCTGATGGCAGTGTCCGCGCCTGCCGCACGAAATGTTACTTCTGCAATTGGAACGCCTCCTGCGCACAAAGCTCTTGCCAAAGGCGCCGCATCCCTTTGGGGGTGGTTTAATTTAATGACAGGTACGATTCCGATCTCTGATATTTTCTGATTCAATTCATTCATCATCATTCTCCTTTTATACACCAGAATAAGCGGAAAATCCTGCGTCAATCGGAAGGGACACCCCTGTAATCGCGCTGGCCGCCCGATCATCACACAGGAAAAATACTGCTCCCAAAAGCTCCTCTCCTTCCACAAACCTTCCCATAGGCGTACCAGACAGGATCTTATTGGAACGGGCTGTGGGACTGCCGTCTTCCTGAAACAGCAGCGTACGGTTCTGGTTAGACACTAGAAATCCCGGCGCAATGGCATTACAGCGTATCCCTGTTCCGGCAAAATGAGTGGCCAGCCACTGGGTAAAATTAGAGACCGCAGCTTTGGCGGCAGAATAAGCTGGGATCTTTGTCAGTGGAATATAGGCGTTCATAGAGGAAACATTTAAGATACAGCCCGACTTCCGCTTTGCCATATCCTTTGCAAATACTTGAACCGGCAGCAACGTACCCTGAAAATTTAATTGGAACACAAAGTCTACCCCCTTTGGCTCCAGATCAAAAAATGTTTTCTGTCCTTCCTTTTTTTCATGGTGGTATTCATTGTCTGTGGTGGCGCGGGGATGATTGCCTCCTGCCCCGTTCACCAAAATATCGCATGGTCCCAGATCTGACAAAATCTGCTGATGAACAGCCTCCAATTCTTCTGCATCCAATACGTTCGCCTTATAGCCATGACAGATATAACCTTCTCTTTTTACTTCCTCTGCCAGCTCTTTGACACTTTCTTCATTCAAATCTAAAGCGGCAACTTTAGCGCCTGCCTGGGCAAAGGCTCTGGCCATGGTACCGCAGAGGATACCTCCCGCCCCGGTGACCACTGCCACTTTGCCCGTATAATCTACATTTAATGGTAATTCCAACATCTTGCTGCTCCTTTCATTTCCTGTTTTTACTAGATAATTGCGAAACTCAATACTTTTTCAAATTTCATGTACATGAATATAAATATTTTCTCATACAAAAGGTGAGAAATGCATTCCAGCACCATGGAAGCGAGACTCAAAGAACCATGGAAGCCTCTGCTGAATATGGTTCTTTGTAGTCAGAGGCTCGCTGGAATGTTCGGTGCGTTCAGCATTTCGGCCTTTTGTATGATGAAAATATGGAAAAGAAAGTGTAGGAATTGTACATGAAATTCTGATCATTTAATCGTTTCGCAATTACTTACCTGTTTTTAAAACCAAAAAAATCACAGGTATTCTGGTAACTTAGATCTCGAATCAGCTTTCTTAACGCCTCTGGGTCCTCTGGGTACTGACCTCTTTCCACCCATTCTCCCACCAGTTCGCAGAGCACCCGGCGAAAGTACTCATGTCTGGTATAACTTAAAAAAGAACGGGAATCTGTCAGCATCCCCACAAAACACCCCAGCACTCCATTGGCGGCCAATTCTGTCAATTGATTCCGCATTCCATAACGGTGATCGTTAAACCACCAGGCGCTTCCCTGCTGAATCTTCCCGGCAGTCCCGCCGCCCTGAAAACATGCCATAATTGTAGCCAATGCCGTATTATCTGTGGGATTCAAAGAGTATAAAATCATCTTCGGAAGTCCTTCGTTTTCTGCAAATGCATTTAGAAGAGGAGCCATATGCTCCACCCCAGACCGGCTGTTGACTGCGTCATACCCGGTATCAGGACCAAGACGATCAAACTGAATCTGATTGACATTTCTAAGGCATCCAAAATGAATCTGCATCACCCAGTTTTTCTGGGCATATCTCTTGGCACAGGCAATCGTCACAAAAGTCTTATAAGCGTCCGCCCATTCCCTGTCTGGACACCTTCCTTCCATCGCCATGGAAAAGGCCCGGTTTGCAGCCATTTTATCTGGTTTTTCAAACATACAGTAATCCAGCCCATGGTCTGCACAGAGACAGCCGTGAGCTTCAAAATAGTCCATCCGCTCCTGCAAGGCTGCCACCACGTCCTCCGGCGTATTCAGCTTTCGTCCTGTGACCTTCGACAGATTCTTGATATAGGCGGCAAATCCAGGCTTCTCAATATTGACCGCCTGATCCGGGCGAAAGGCCGGAAGCACCTGAATCTCCATCTCTGGGTCTGATTGAATCTGTTCATGATACTGCAGTCCGTCTATGGGATCATCTGTGGTACAGATCACGCTCACGTCAAATCTGCGCATCAGAGAACGGGCGGAATACCCTTTTAAGACCTCGCTGCAGTGATCATAGATCTCATCTGCATTTTTCAGCGTCAACGGTTCCTGAATTCCAAACACCCGCTTAAGTTCTAAATGGCTCCAGTGATAAATGGGATTTCCCATCAATTTCGGCATCACACTGGCAAAAGCCCGGAATTTTTCCCGATCCGGCGCGTCTCCGGTAATCTTATCTTCGGTAATTCCCCCTGCCCGCATCACACGCCATTTATAATGATCCCCCTGCAGCCATATCTGGGAAATATTTTCAAATTTCTGGTCTCTTGCGATTTCTTTGGGATTGATATGACAGTGGTAATCAATAATCGGCAGTTTTTCTGCTGTTCCATGATAGAGCTGCCTTGCTGTGGGGGTTGACAGCAGAAAATCTTCATCCATAAATGTTCTCATCTTGAACCTCCCTGTGAAAGATTGGCATTTTTATAACTATTCCTTTAAATATTCCCAGCTTCCCGTTCCAGCATATCCCAGCATCCCCACATATACATAATGCCGAGAGCTCTGTCATACAGACCATATCCTGGACGGCACTTTTCCCCCCAGATATGACGTCCATGATCTGGGCGGATATAGCCTTCGTACCCGCAGTCATGATAAGCCCGCATCACTTCCAGAATCCCTACGTCTCCGTCGCAGTCCCGATGGGACGCCTCGATAAAATCTCCATTGGGAAAATGTTTTACATTGCGGATATGGGCAAAGGCGATTCGATCACAGTGGGCGCGGATAATGTCCGGCACATTGTTTTCCACATCGGCTCCCAGAGAACCGGAACACAGACACAGACAATTGTGTTCATCATCCACCATGGACAGCAATTTCTCAATGGACCCTTTATCCACCAAAAGCCTGGGAAGCCCAAAGATATCCCAGGGCGGATCGTCTGGATGAATGGCCATCTTAATACCTGTTTCCTGGCAGACGGGCATTAAAGCTTCCAGAAAATATTTCAGGTTTTCCCAGAGCTTTTCCTTAGTCACCGGACGGTAGGCCCGGAACAATTCATCTAATTTCGCCATGCGCTCCGGCTCCCATCCTGGAAAAGTCATTCCATGAAGATTTTTCAGGATATAATCTGCCATCTCTTTGTAATCTTCCTGGATCTTAGCCTTCTCATAAAACAGAGCGGTAGAACCGTCCTCCATAGGATGAAACAGATCTGTTCTGGTCCAGTCAAAGATCGGCATAAAATTGTATGTCACAACTTTTACTCCAAATTCAGCCAGATTGCGCAAAGTCTGTTTATAATTTTCAATATATTTGTCACGGGAGGGCAGACCGATTTTGATATCGTCATGGACATTGACACTTTCCACCACATCCATGTGAAACCCATACTTTTCTATCTGCTGCCGGACCTTTTCAATCTCCTCCACTTCCCAAATCTCACCTGCCGCTTTGTCGTGCAGGGCCCAGACGAGACCTGTCACACCAGGAATCTGCTTGATCTGTTCCTGCGTAATACTGTCATTTCCCTCCCCATACCAGCGAAATGTCATCTCCATGATAAATCCTCCTATAAAATACTCCGCTTTTGTCTTTCTTTTATTTAATTTGGGTGCTAAAAGGCGGGACCCGCATCCTATCTTATATATTACAATTTTGTGTCAAAGAGGCCGCAGAAAGCATCCACCGGATCTGTTCCGGTAAAGGCCTCCTCTCCTGTCATCAGCTTTTCTATCAACACATCCAAGGTGACGTCTTTGCTGTCATAGGTGTTGATATAGGTGCGGGCCTGTGGAATATCTGCCAGCACAAAGGGGTGCTGCACGCCCACAACCACCACCGGAAGCTCAAACACATACCAGGGGATCTCTCCGCCTCCTTTTGTCATGCCAAAGGCTGGACGGGCAACGGGCTGAAATCCTCCTGGAATATCCACCAGAGTGAGAATCAGATCTTGATTTTCACGAAATTCTTTGATGGGGGTTTTTCCTGCAAAATACAGATTGAGATCTGGTTTTTCTCCCGCCTGCATCTGCTGCTGCATTTTTTCAATGGGGCTCTCATACAAGAATGCGTCGAATCCTTTGGCGCATAGTTTTTCCCTCAACACTTCTGCCGGAGATTTTTTTGCAGCGAAAAATGCTCCCAAGCCAGGGGCGGACAACCCCTTTACATACACGATCATAATTCGTTTGTAACGCTTGGGCGTAATAGGAAGCACATGTTTATCCTTATATTTCACCAGAGTAACCGCCCGTTCGGAAATCTCCCGCTGTACTTTTTTATGGGTCTCACAGCCAATGATTTCGTGTACCTGCTCTTTTGGCGGCATCCGTTCTGTTTCTGCCTTTTTATGCAGCCCCATATGAGCTTTCAAAGCCAAAATCCGGTGCAGGGCGTCCTGAAGGCGTTCTTCGCTGATCCGTCCATCCAGATAGCCTTGTTTCATGCTGGCAAAATCTTCTTCCATCTCATTAAAAAACAAGAACATATCTACCCCTGCGGCAATGGCGGCCGGAAGCATATCGCTGCGTTTCATCCGGCAGGTCAGCCCTACCATGTGGGAAGCGTCTGTCAATACCATTCCGTTAAAGCCTAATTTTTTTCGAAGGAGACCCTGGATCAGTTCCGTGGATAAAGTTGCAGGCATCATTTCCTCATCCGTAAGCTCTGGATTAAAATACCGGGCATACGCCGGCTGCATAATATGACCTGCCATAACAGCCTCAAGCCCCTCGTCAATCAATGTCTGATAGACCATTCCGAAGGTCTCGTCCCACTCTTTACAGCTCATGGTGTTCACACTGTTTGCCACATGCTGATCGCGAAAATCCAGTCCGTCTCCAGGAAAATGTTTCGCCGCACAGCAGAATCCAGGATTTTCATGAGCCCCTTTCAGATAGGCTTTTGTCATCTTGGCCACTCGTCTTGGGTCATTTCCATAAGTGCGCAGTCCGATCACTGGATTTTCCCAGTTGTATAAAATATCGCTGACTGGCGCAAAAGACAGATTACATCCAACTGCCGCCGCCTCCTTATTGGACAAATATCCAAGCTGATACGCATAATCTGTATTTCCTGTGGCGGCAATCTTCGTCTGGCTTCCGATCATCGTTCCATCGGTGCAGGCGCCATCCCCGCCATTTTCTGTATTGCAGGCGATAATCAGCGGAACCTTGCTGTTCTCCTGCAGAATCCGGTTCTGCTCATAGATCTCATCGGCAGTTCCCGGATTATAACGGATTCCTCCAATATGATACTTTTCCACTGTCATTTTCAGATACTCTTCCTCCCGGCTGGAACCCATATTAAAAAACAACTGGCCGATCTTCTCATCTACCGTCATATCTGCAATGGTGTCTTCCACCCACTTGCAGTCTTCCTCTGACAGATAAAAAGGCTTTGCTCTCATATCTACCATATTTCATTCCTCCTATCAGGGAAAGGATTCTATCAATGTCTCGATTTCGTTTCTTCCCCATAATCTGCAGCGCCAAGATTTGCAAGAAACTGTTTCCGCATTTCCTGCTGATACTGTCCGCCGTAATTCTCTTCTAAAAAATGTTTCAGACCAATCCCCTGAAACTCCTTCCAGCTTTCCGCCTCCTGTCCCACCAAAATAGGATAAAAAAATACTCCGGCTTCTTCCGAAGCTTCCAGATCCCCTGCTGCATCCCCGCACATCAGTACATGGCCAGATGGATAACCGCATTCTGCCAGATGACTTAGGCAGAATGCTTTGCTTCCAGAATCCTGAGTAAGAACCAGATCCGTATATTCCAAAAGATCATGTTTTTTCCATTCTTCCAATACAGCGTCACGATTGGCGCTGGACACAATGACAATATCTGCCTTCTGATATACTTTTTTCAATGCCTCTTTCACCCCTGGAAAAGGCTTCTTTTCTTCTTCCGGCAGCTCTTGGATAGAATGATTCACCGCTCTGCTCCAAGAAAGAGCTTTCTTAAGACAGATACCGTCTTTTTTCTGGATTGCTGACTCCAAAGCCTCATTGGATAATTCCCTTGTCTCTTTCACCCACCCCTTTAAAGATTCCAGATCTTCGATCTCGCAGTATTTTTCCTGAATTTCCCCAAGGGCTTTTGCCAATCCCCGAAAACGATTGATTCCTCTTGTGATGGTATAAAGATTGATCTCATTCCAACGGGCCAGAATCTCTTCCTGCCACTTTTCCAACTTCCACTCTGCTGTCATACAAGGACCAAAACACTGAAAATGTTTTATATTCATGGTATCCATCGCACAGCCGTCGCTGTCGATACAGACCAGAAAATCCTTTCGTTTTGTATATCTGAACAATTCCTCTGCCATTTTTTCTCCTTATCCCTTATGCCTGCGGGCCAGTTCTGCAACGTTTTCTTCCACCCGCTTTTTGCTCAAAGGATAAATAAACCACAGACAGAGCGCTACCAGCACAAAGCCAATGGTAGGAGCAACGCAGGACAAGACAAAAATCCCCTCCGTAACATCTGGGTCAAAAGCAGTAGCCTGGGTATAGCCAATCAGGGAAAGCAGCGCCCCTGTCAGACCGGAAGACAATGCCTGTCCAATCTTTCTGGCGAAAGAATAGACTGCATAAATCGTACCGTCCTCCCGGATTCCGTTTTTCACCTCAGAATCATCAATTACATCCGTAATCATAGCCCAGATAATGGTGTTGAAAAATCCAAGGCCCACATAAGCCAGGGTAAAAAACGCCACGTACACATAGGGATTCGCCGGATGAACAACCAGGCAGATCAAAAACACCACAGCAGAAGACAGACAGGAGACAATGGAAAGTTCCTTCTTTCCGTATTTCGTAGAAAGCTTCACCGCCAGCGGCGCGCAGATCACAAGGACTGCAATGGAACCAGTCAGGGAGGACAGGGACTGGGCCGCCGCGCTTCCATAGAAGTTTGGAAATACAAACCCTGCCATTCCCTGCATGGTCAGCATAGCCAGAAGCAGTGCGATGGCTGCCGCAATAATTCCCAATAGAGAACGGTTGGTTCCAAGACTTTTTAACAATTTTCCAATTTCAAGTTTTTGATTATTGGCCGGCACGTCCACGCGTTCCCGTACCAGATGAAAACAAAGGAGATAACAGATAATTGCCAGTACTCCAAACACCCCTGCAATAACAGTCATGCGGGGACCTGAGAGCACCGTATTGCCATTAACTGTCTCAAAGGCAAACAAGGGCGTTCCCACGCCGATGGCAAGTCCTGCCAAGGTAGCTCCGATGGTTCTCCAGGTGGACAGCTCCGCCCGTTCTTTGGGATCTGATGAGATAGCGGAAGCCATGGAACCATAAGGAATATTGATGGAGGTATAAAAAATGGAGCCCCACAGTATGTAGGTCACTGCCATCCAGAATACCTTGAATCCATAAGCCATATCTGCAAAAGCCGATTGGTAGATCAGAAAAGAAGCGATGGCCACCGGCCCGCACATCCGCTTAATCCAGGGACGAAACTTCCCATCTTTGGTAGGTTTAGAGCGGTCTACGATCTGCCCCATCGTTACATCTGTAAAGGCATCAATAAAGCGAGCCGCCATCATCAGAACTCCTACCACCGCAGAACTGATTCCCATCACATCCGTATAAAATTTCAACATAAAGCTGGAAGACAAGATGAATGTGAAATCATTTCCGAAATCACCAAACATATAGCCTAATTTGTCTCTCATGCCAAAAGGCCGAACTGAAGGTTTAGAATCTGTTTCCATGATTTTTCCTCTCTTTTTCCATAATGTTTTATACTCAAACAGTATTTGTTATTTTTCCCTAAATTATGCTTCGAAAGGATCTCTGGGACAAAATCAATTTTCTCGATCAATCTGAATCAGCTGAGCGTTCAAACTTTCTACAAATCCTTCCGGCATCATGGTGCCTGCCATTTTCGCCATATCTTCTGGTTTCATAGCCTTCATCATATCCCACATGCCTGCTCCCGGCGCCAACTCAAAATTCGTCGCCAGTTTGATGGCTTTTGCAGTAATCTCCATAGCCTGGGGAGATTTGGAGATTTCTTCCATGGTGCACCGCACGTTGTATTTTCCTTCTGGAAATTCCATAGGAGCCTTCAGGTCCAGATCCCCTGCCAGTTTAAACCAATTTGCCACTCCTTCCGCCCGCTCATTTACCTCTGGAAGCACATAGATATCCGGCTCTTTTTCTACTTTTTCAATGGTGATGCTGTCCTTGCATCCTTCTGCCTCTGCAACAATCTTATGAAAGCCATCAGCTAAAGAAACGGTAAAAACAAAAACTTTTTCTGCATGCTGCACATCCTCTAGGGTTCCATCTATAAACAGAGAAACCGTGGGCTGATTCGAATATACCCGAATCTCAGTGGTCTCTCCTGCCCGCTGTGCATACCGTCTGCCGCAGATGTGTATCATGGATTCTTTTTTCCAATATGCCTGGTAAATATAATAACTGTCTTTTTTGATCTTCCGGTCCATAGTCACAAGCCCCTTGTTATTCCTTCCGGCTACCCCGCCTTCATTTCTGGCGGCACATCCAAAGTCAAACATATTCCATACGTGGCTGGACCAGAGCCAGGGACGCTCCTCCAATACCTTGGCCATATGCTCGTGATAAAGAGCCTGATACTCTTCACTGTAATCCTTACACGCCGGATTGGGCCCATGATAGGTAAGAATTCCTTCGCATCCATACTCAGAAACGCCAACGGAAATCTCTGGATGTACTTTGTGAAAATGGTCAAACCAGGGACCATTATCTTCCATCTTGCCTCCATACCATCCAAAATAATGATTGTAGCTTTCCACATCTGTGATTCCATGGAGAGGACTGTCAATAGGGGTCATAGACACATGAGCAATGGTGGTCAGGCGGGTGGGATCTATCTTTTTACACAGCGCGTTTAATTCTTTGTGATTTTCTACCAATTGTTCTGAAATACCGCCGATCAAAATCTCATTGGAAATCCCCCAAAAACAAATACTGGGATGATTGTAATTCTGGAGCACCAGTTCTTTTAACTGGGTAATGCAGTTCTGGTGAGCCGCCGGATCCTGATTCATCACACTGATGAAAGGAATCTCTGCCCACACAACAAATCCCATCTCATCACAAGCGTCATAAAAATCTTGAGAATGCTGGTAGTGAGCCAGACGAATGGTATTGGCTCCCAGCTCTTTGATCATTCTGGCATCCTTGTAGTGATCTTCCCGTGTCAGAGCATTTCCTTTATAGAGCATGTCCTGATGGCGGCTGACGCCTCGAAGGGGCGTAGGAATTCCATTGAGAATAAATCCCTTATCTGGATCACAGGAAAAGCTGCGGACTCCTGCTCTCGTGGACACTTCATCATATACTTCATTGCGTCTTTGTAAAACTGCCGTCACAGTGTACAAATAAGGATTACTGCAGTCCCACAAGACCGCATCCGGCACATACACCGTCACTGCCGTATCCTGGGCCGGACGCAGGGCTCCTGCTACCTCCCGTCCCTGGGCATCCTGAATACGATAAAGCACTGTAAAATTCTCATCTGCATTGACCGGCCAAGATTCCAGCTTAAATTCTGCTCCGCAGTCGCAGGGCACTGCTGTCACCATAAGTCCAATGCTGCCCCAATGCTCCAGATCAAAATGCGCATCTGGAACACTGATCAAATTCACACCCCGGTAAAGCCCCCCATAAAAGGTAAAATCTGCCGACTGGGGATAAACGCTGCTCTTGTTCTCATTGCTGCAGGCAATGGCTAATAAATTTTCTCCTTCTTCTTTACAAGCTTCTGTAATGTCTGCCCGGAAAGCAGAATAACCTCCCTCGTGGTAATATTCTCCCTTTCCATTTACATATACGGTAGCCTGCTGTCCGGCTGCGGGAATCTCAATAAACACACGTCCGCCTTTTAAAGGCTGTCTGGGCGTCTCAAAAGTCTTGACATACCAATAGCATCCTCTGTCATAATTTCCATTTCCGTCATGGCCATCCACAGCGTTCCAGGTATGAGGCAGGTCTATCTCCTCCCATCCCTGGGGCATGTATTCTGGAAGTTTTGTATTCTCTTTCGAAAATTTCCATCCCCGATTGAGGTTGATCTTATTTCTCATGCAGTTCCTCCTTTTTCTTTCCGAAAATTTCTGTACTATTGCCAATATTTTTTCAAAATGCGCTGCTTTTTATACATGATAAAAATCGAATGGTTCATAGAAACGAAAAAAGCATTTCAAAAATCCTAAAAGGATTTTTGAAATGCTTTTTTCAGAAACTACATCATCAATCACATTTTTTCACTGGATGCCGCACCACAGTTTTCAGCCTGTCTGGCGCCACCCTTCTTGCATCGCTCAGATAAATCTCATGATGAAGTCTCTGTTCTGTAATATCCAGCTCATATCCCTGTTTTTTCATAAACTCATGCATTCTCTGTACGGTCTCTGGTTCGTTATCATAAGGGCCAATATGCATACACTGCACGCACATACCTTCGTTATATGTCATAAACTCTACTTTCGAGAAATCTTCTTTCTTTTTCCTCTCCGCCTCCGCCACCGCCCAGGCAAACTCTTCTTCTGTCACAAAATCTGGAAGCCGAATCACCGAAATAAACTGAAACTTCTCTTTGTGGGCATAGTCAATGCCAATTATATGATCCTGCCACCAAAATCCTTCTAAGGGCGGAACTACATAATCAAAATATCCCGCCATCTGATGTTCTCCCTTTTTACTCATTTTGATAGTAAATGCAATGGCATAAAGCAGGCCGATGGACTGCTTATATTCCCCTCCCGCCTGGTTGGGATCCCCTTTGCCCCGGACTGCCAGGTAATTCACAGGCGGTATTTCCACAAGACTTGGTTTGTTTTTGGGCATATAAAATTCCTTGTATTCCTTTTTGTAATCAAAGGCCATCTTTTTACCCCTTTCTGAGCCTCTCTACACGTTCTCTCACATTTTGTTCAAACTCCTCATCTGAAAGAGAGGGATCCTTTGTCTTTTTCCAGATATCACAAGGAACACAATCACAATCCCTGCATCCTTTCTGTTTCACGGAGCATTCATAAATTGGGCATGCCTGTCCTTTGGGTGCATGAAACACTTTCCCCAAACTCTCGTTACACCCTTTACACATTGTTCCATAACATCCGCATTGCTTACATACTGTACCGCAGCAAGTTAATTCCTCGCCTGCAGCTCCTTCTAAAATTTCTTTCTGCTTTTTCTTACTCAGGCTCTGAAACACCAACTGATAAGATTTCTCTAACAGATCTTTTAATAGCTCCTCCGGCACCTCTCCATCTGCCTGAACAGAATTCCAGTGGACTTTATTCATATAGTAACCAGGAATGATATCTTTGTATTGGGATCTTAAAAAATCTCCTTCTGCAGGTTCCAGTTTTAATGTAATATAGTATGGTTCGTTATCCTCTCCCAGACAGACTGCGGTAAACATTTTGCCTCCAATCTGATAACGGATCCAATTCCACTCTTCCTTAAAATCTTTGGTCACTCCTGGTTTCTGTAATAAAAATTCATCCAGCCATGGATATCTCATACGTTTTCCTCCTTCTGATTATATTTTTCAATCACTGGTCTAATTCTCTTCTCCAGTCAAGCCTGCCTGCCGGTTATTTCTCCTGTCTATGACGTATTTCTCTCTGATACGCTCTGCACTGTCTCTGATCTCCTCCCGCAGCTCCTTTGGTTCCAGCAATTCTGCCTGGTGGCGAAAGGTCATAAGCCAGGTGATCAAATTTTCCTTGTTGGTATAATCTGCCTGAAACAAAAGCTTTCCTTCCTCTGTCTCCTGAAAAGACTCCATCCCAAACTCTTCCACCAATCTCCACTTGCATTCTGGTTCAAAAAGAATTTTCACTTTGATTCCCCCTGGAAAGATCTTCTCATCTCTCAAGTCTGGCATTGGCGCCTGCTTTTTCTCAAACATCTTTGTTAACATCTGTATTTTTTCCATACGGTTTAATTTAAACAGACGAAAATCTTTTCGCTTTTTGCACCATCCCCACACATACCAGTCAGACCAGCGAAAGATCAGATAATATGGTTTGATGCAGCGAACTGCCTCTCCTTTGGGTGAATAATAATGGAACTTCAATTCTCGTCTCTGTTCCACCGCCATACGGATCTGTTCAATTTTAGGGGCAAGAGTTTCTTTGTACCAGGAAGACAGATCAATCAGCACAGACTGATCTCCCACCATAAAATCAGAGGAACCTACCGACAATTTTTCCATCAGCGCGCCATACCGGTTTGTTCCATTTACACTGTCCAAACTGCGAAGGCCTGCCAGAATATCCTGAATCTCTGCACTGGTAAACAAGGTTCTGTCCATTTTGTAGTTTTCCATAATGGCAATTCCACCATTGATCCCCTGTCTTGTCACAATTGGAATTCCAGCTTTGCAAAGATCTTCAATATCTCTCTGGATCGTCCGCCTGGAAACCTCAAACTGCTCTGCCAGATATGGAGCTGTCACCACATCTTTCTGCAGTAATATGGATAAAATTCCAATCTGTCTGTCTATTTTCATGGCCGCTCCTTTCTGTATATTATTATACCACCAAAAACAGGACAACAGTATGTCATGTTTTGGTGGTACATTTTTTACACCTTTTAACAATACATCAATATCACTTTTTTTACTCATTGAAATAATCCCTTATCGCTCCCACTGTTATCTCACGATTCTCATTTGACACATAAACATTCTTCCAAGGAGCCTGCCGATGTGTAAGATTGACCAGATCTGTGGCTGTATAATCCGCAAACCTGTCTACAACCTCGTCCATCAATCTGCGATCTCCTTCCGTAATCTGATCATCGCTATACGCTATCTTTTCAGAACTCCATGGATCTTTCCTATCAAACTTAAAGTAGAAATCAATTGTGGGGATGTCTCCCCCGCCATATTGTTTATACTCATGATATGCCTCTGGAACCACCGGTCCAAAATCCCATGCCTCTATTTTCTCAGAAAAACAAGCTTCTCCTTTTGGAGAATTGATTAAGAAAAATGCCTGAATAAAGTATAAAATTTTCTGTAATTTTAAATTAGAAATACCATAATCCTGCTCATTACTATAATTAATGACATGTCTGCATACATCTAATACATGGTACATAGCCTTCCCCCTTTAAATACATCAATTGTTTTTACCATCCTACCATAAACAAAAACATAAGTCAATCCATTTTCGAATATATGTTCTGTTCAACGATTTTTTTAAGGACACCACACAAATCATTAAATATCATGGACATATTTTTGTCATTGGTATATAATCTCAATGAATCAAATGAAAACCATAAAAACCGATAAATGAAAATATTAAGATCAGAATGAGAATAAGACATACCAGAAAAGGAGAAAAATTGTGAACCTTATCTACAGACCAGCCACGCTGGAAGACTTAGATTCCATTGAACTGCTTGTCAAAAACGCAGTGATACAGATGAGACACCAGGGAATTAATCAATGGAACCAATATTACCCTCTCCGGGAAGATTTTATAGAAGACATTGAAAAAGGCCAGCTTTTTGTGGGGATGGCGGGACAAGAAATTGCTGTAATCTACACTTTAAATCAAGAGTACGACAAGGAATATGAAACCGCATCCTGGAGCCAGCCAGAGAAATCTTTTTTTATTGTGCACAGACTCTGTGTACATCCCAAATTCCAGCACCAGGGGATTGCCCGGCAGACGATGGAAGAGATTGAGCGAACTGCTTCCCTCCATGGCGTTCCATCTATCCGTTTAGACGTCTATTCTAAAAATCCTTACGCCTTAAAACTTTATCACAGCTGCGGCTATCAGGAGGTTGGTACTATAACACGGAGAAATGGGATGTTCTATTTTATGGAGCTGTATATTTGATGTTTTTCTCTTTTGTTATGTTTCCAGCATTTTACTAATGTTAAATGCTGGAAGAACCACACATTCCACACCTGGCTGTGCAGTCAAAAGAGAGACCTCGCTTCTCAAATAAGGCATCAAAATGGAAATTGAGTTTTTCGTAATCAACATATTCTTCATTTCTTCTGTTAGACCATTTTCTGACTCAATCATAAAGAATCCTGTCAAACTTATTTCAAAAACATATTCTTCTGGCTTATTTCCCGTCAATTCTAAGGTAACCCTATATACATCCTCATCTTCTTTCTGCATAATCTTGGATTGAATCCCAAGCTCAAGCTCTTTTTCGGAAGAGAATCCTAACCTTTTAAATTCAATTTTGTCAAATACAATCTGTTCTAATTTCAAAGCGCTCAATACCGCTTCTCTTTTTTCCATAATATCCACCTCTACACCGCTATACTAGATAATACATCATTACTCCACTTTTCCATATTATTAAAATTTTTTAATAATGCCTGTTCTTCATAATATGGTATACAATACTCATACAAATTTATTTCTGGCGCAAATTGCTGTTCTAAAAGGCAAATCCCTAGATCAAAACATTTTCCAATCTCAAAATTTAATCCAGACACATCAATAGATAGACTCCCATCCTCATAAAATTCTTTTTGGCTCTTATCATGCTCATTATCAAACTTCTTGACAAATTCCTCCATCTTTTCTGTTAGTATTTCAAAGCATGCACCTTCCTCTGGCAAGAAAGATTTATTCAATTCACCAATTAGGTGTTTCGTCACTGTATCCATTGAAACTTCTTCTCCAGAAAGCACATCCCAATACCCTTCTTGCTGCAGAATAACATCTCTCATAGGAATTTTCCCATGCAATAAATTATAAATCTCAGAAATAGACGCTTTTGTAACAATATAATTCAACTCATCTATATCTATACACAGCGCCAAATAATACTGCACACTATTTTTGCACAAAAAGAAAATGGGAATCTCCATATAATCAACTAATACCTGCTCTAAGTACAATTCTTTCTTCTCAATGCAAAAACATAATTCCCTCTCCATTTTATAAATCCTCCATCAATTTAAATCCACTGATATCTGCATTTTCATACAACCACCAACATACATGTTGTTCTTTTACATTTGTATCCTGGGGCCCTCCCTCTTGATACACATATCCTGCTGCCATTTTTTTCCTCGGATTCGGAAAACTCATCTTCTGCTCCACAATTTCCTTCTTCAAAAAACCCGATACTCCATAATAATGAGGATCTTTCAAAAAATCTTTTTTCACTCCCCTTGGAACCTTAGGATACTTTCCTAATTCAAAATAAGATTTAAAATCCTCTATATTTATCTTACTATAATCATCTTTCCTACGTTCAACAGCTCTGTATACTAAAATCTTTTCGTACTCAAACATTGTCGTATCTGGTAATTCAATTTCATGATCCAACAATTTTTTTCTCAAAACAGCCGGAAATTTCATACACAATTCTTTCTCTAACTGCATTCCATCAATATCCCCTTTTGTATTTCCAATTATTTAAAAAGCTTCCCTCATTTAACACATATTGGACAAAAAATCAAGTCTTGACTTTCATTATTTTAGGATTATAACACAAAATATTTTTATAAAACAGACTTGACAAATATACCAATTTATGGTTTTTGTTTTTTCTCATATTATTTGCATGAATTCCTGAAAAAATTTATAAATATAGAATAAGGCTCAATTCCAAACAGAAATTTTAAATCCCTACCGAAAATCCAAAAAAATTTCCTATAAGATAAAAACAGCGGAACTACAAAATAGTCCCGCCGCCTACTACCACATCATCTTCATAAAACACCACTGCCTGTCCAGGGGTAATGGCACGCACTGGTTCTTTAAATTGACACAGAATCTTGTCCTGTTCTACCTTTCGAATCCTGCAGGACGCTCCCTTGTGATTGTAACGAATCTTAGCTGTCACTTCCATCTCTCTTTCCAGATCTGGAATAGACATAAAATTCAGCCTGCCGCCGTATAAAATAGTTCCAAATACTTCTTCGTTGCTGCCTAAAACCACTTCATTGGTTTCGGGGCGGATCTCTGTCACAAATACAGGATATCCCATGGCGATTCCGAGCCCTTTCCGCTGGCCAATGGTATAGTGGGTAATTCCTTTGTGCCGGCCTAAAATTTTTCCATCTCCTGTGACAAAATTCCCTGGAGGCGGCACGTCTCCTTGTCTCTCCTGTTCTATAAACCCTGGGTAATCCTGATCTGGAATAAAACAAATCTCCTGGCTGTCCGGCTTATTGGCTGTTCGAAGACCAATCTTTTCCGCCATGCCGCGAATCTCTTCTTTGGTGTAATCTCCCACCGGCATTAAAGTATGAGACAACTGATCCTGGGTCAGATTATACAGTGCATAAGTCTGGTCTTTTGCATCTGTGGCAGATTTCTGCAGGGCAAATCTGCCATTGGGCAGTTTTCGAATTCTGGCATAGTGGCCAGTGGCAATATAGTCTGCGCCAATTTTCATACTGCGCTGCAGCAGCGATTCCCATTTTACATAGCGGTTGCAGGCAATACAGGGATTAGGCGTGCGCCCCTGCAAATACTCTGTCACAAAATAGTCAATGACATTTTTCTTAAATTCTGATTTAAAATTCATCACATAGTATGGAATATCCAGCATTGCAGCCACACGCCTTGCATCTTCCACTGCTGACAGCCCGCAACAGCCCTGCTCCTCCTGAATCTGTTCCGACTCTTCCTGCCAGATCTGCATGGTAACGCCGATCACTTCATATCCCTGTTCCTTTAACAGCCATGCCGCCACGGAGGAGTCCACACCGCCTGACATTCCCACTACTACTTTTTCTTTTTTCATAAATGATTCTAGTAATCCTCTTCCTCTTCTTCCTCACTGATATCATTTTTCGGTTTTTCCAAACCTTCAATCTGTATCCCGTTTTTCTCCGCATAATCCCAAAGGGCCGCATGAATAGCTTCTTCCGCCAAAAGAGAACAATGTACTTTCACTGGCGGCAGTCCGTCTAAAGCTTCCATTACCGCTTTATTGGTCACCTGCAGGGCTTCCTGTACTGTTTTTCCTTTTACCAGTTCTGTTGCCATAGAACTGGTTGCCACTGCCGCGCCGCAGCCAAAGGTCTTAAATTTTACATCCTGAATGATTCCATTGTCATCAATGTCCAGAAAAATACGCATGATGTCGCCGCATTTGGCGTTTCCTACCGTTCCCACGCCGCTGGCATTTTCAATCTCTCCTACATTTCTTGGATTTTTAAAATGGTCCATTACTTTTTCACTATACATTGTCTTTCCTCCAATATCATTCCTGTGAATTACAGTCCTTCCATTCTTTCTAAAGAATGTCCATTATGTCCATTCTTCTGTAACGACTCCGTTATCTGCACGAACCTCTTAGGCTGGATTCTTTTTCATGTAATCTTCATATAAGGGAGACATTTCCCGAAGCTGTGCCACAATCTCCTTGACTGCGTCTACCGTATCATCAATATCTTCTCTGGTGGTATCCTCCCCTAAAGTGAGCCGCAGGGAACCATGGGCAATCTCATGAGGCAGGCCAATGGCCAAAAGCACATGAGAAGGATCTAAAGAACCAGAAGTGCAGGCAGAGCCAGAAGAACCGCAGATTCCCTTCATATCCAGCATAATCAGCAGAGATTCTCCTTCCACAAACTGGAAGCACAAGTTTACATTGTTAGGCAGACGATTCTTGCGGTCGCCATTGACTCTGGTAAAGGGAATTTCTTTCAGCGCCCGTTCCATCAGATAGTCCCGCAGTTCCCGTTCCTTTGCAGTCCGGCTTTCCATATTGGCCAGCGCAAGCTCCACAGCCTTTCCAAATCCTACAATTCCAGGCACATTCTCCGTTCCAGCCCGGCGCTTCCGCTCCTGAGCACCGCCATGAACAAAAGAGCGGATCTTAATGCCCTTGCGGATATATAAGAAACCAATCCCTTTGGGACCGTTTAACTTATGTCCGCTGCTGCTGAGCATGTCAATCTTTAATTCATCCACGTCTATAGGTACCTGTCCGAAGGCCTGTACCGCATCCGTATGGAATAAGATCCCATGTTCCCTGGCAATTTTTCCAATCTCAGCCACTGGCTCAATAGTTCCAATCTCATTATTGGCAAACATAATAGAGATCAGAATCGTATCCTCCCGAATGGCCTTTTTCAGCTCTTCTAACTTTACCAGACCAAACTCATCTACATCCAGATAAGTCACCTCAAATCCATTCTGTTCCAGCCATTGACAGGTGTGCAGTACTGCATGGTGCTCAATCTTGCTGGTAATAATATGTTTTCCCTTATTCTGATAAGCCTCTGCAGTGGCTTTGATGGCCCAGTTGTCTGACTCGCTTCCTCCGGCAGTAAAATAAATCTCATTTTCCTTAGCTCCAATGGCATTTGCAATAGTCTCTCTTGCCTTAGAAACCGCCTCCTTGCTCTTTCCGCCAAACTCATATACCGTAGAGGCATTTCCATAAAATTCTGAAAAGTATGGAAGCATTGCTTCTACCACTTCCGGCGCTGTCTTTGTCGTTGCCGCATTGTCCAGATATATCATTTTCTTCATACCAATATCCATTCCTTTCGCTCCACGCAAGGCAGACTGCCCTGCATCTATTCTCTATCCTATTCTTTCTCCTGCCTTACGCCGGGCTAAGTCTGACGTTTGCTCTCCTTTACCAGCTCTCCGATATAAATGCTGTCCACCGTATCATTGATGCTGTCATTGATCCGTTTCCAGACGATTTTGCTGACACATTGAGAAGATCCGGTACAGTGAGTTCTCTGGCTGTCATCAATTCCCGCGCATTCCACTGGGGTTAAATCTCCTTCTAAAGCCCGAAGCACGTCTCCCACTGAGATCTCTTCCACTGGTCTGGCTACCGTGTAGCCTCCGTTGACTCCCCGGACGCTTTTTACCAACCCTGCCTTTTTCAATTTTGCCATAAGCTGTTCTAAATAACTGACAGAAATCTCTTGGCGTTCTGCAATACTGTTCAGGGAAACCGGCCGCTCTTCCCCGCAGACTGCCAAATCAATAAAGGCCCGCAGTCCGTATCTTCCTTTTGTCGATAATTTCAACTGATCACCTCATTTGAATAATTCCGAGTATTTTAGTCGGAATTCGATCCAATCGCATAGTATCATGATTTTATTCTGCTGTCAAGATTATTTTTTTATGCATTTCCCCTTCCTTTTTCACATACATTACAATAATCTTGTATGAAATTGTGGTGGCTCTATGAAATTAAAATCTCTGGACGATCATCCACTGATCACTGGCACTTTACTTTTAACACTGGCAGGGCTTTTCTCCCGGCTGATCGGCTTTTTTTATAGAATATTCCTCTCTCAGCGAATTGGTGCCGAAGGAATGGGAATCTATCAGCTTACTTTTCCGATTCATATTCTCACAATCTCTCTGACTTCCTCCGCCATTCAGACTGCCATCTCCCGGTTTGTGGCCCAGGCTGCCAGTTCAGATTCCAGATCGGGATCTGATTCCAAAAGGAATCGCTCCTTCTGCAATGAAAAATGCTATTTAACTGCCGGGCTGATTCTGTCTCTCTCCCTTTCCTTTTGCTGTACGGTCTTTTTATACCGCTCTTCCGACTGGATCGCCCTGCATTTTCTGGAAGAGCCCCGGTGCGCCCCGCTCCTTCAGATTCTCGCTTTTACCATTCCATTTGGAGCCATTCACGCCTGTATCAACGGTTATTTTTATGGTCTGAAAAAGGCTTTCGTGCCTGCCTCTTCCCAATTGTTAGAACAGATTGCCAGAGTTGCCAGCGTATGGCTGTTTTTTGAGATTTCTATGGAAAAACACAATGCCATCTCTCTGAATCTGGTGATCTGGGGCATGGTAATCGGAGAAATCGCCGCTATGTTGTTTTCTATCAGCTTTCTCCGTCATAAAAAAAATCAAGGCAGCCGCCTCAGGGCTGTCCGGCAGATTTTTTTCATGTCCCTTCCCTTAAGCGCCAATCGGGTATTGGTCAACATTTTGCAGAGCATGGAAGCTGTCATGATCCCTGGACAGCTCCGTCAATATGGCTACACCACTTCAGAATCTTTAAGCGTATATGGAATCCTGACAGGAATGGCCCTGCCTATGGTACTCTTCCCTTCTGTGCTCACTAACTCCGTGTCTGTAATGCTGCTTCCAGCCATTGCAGAAGCACAAGAAAAAAGAGAACACCGCTACATCCTGGCTTTGATCAAGAAAACCTGCTTCTACAGCCTCCTTCTGGGCTTTGGCTGCACTTTGCTGTTTCTCTTTCTGGGCCAATGGATGGGACGGTTTCTCTTTGGAAATGAGCTGGCTGGAACCTTTATTGTCACCTTAGGATGGATCTGCCCCTTTTTATATCTCTCCACCACCTTGCACAGTATTCTAAATGGACTGGGAAGAACTACCTCTACCTTTTTCCTAAATGTGATGGGATTAGGCATCCGCATTGGTTTTGTTCTGTTCGTTATTCCTGCTGCAGGCATGAAAGGCTATCTGTGGGGACTTCCACTCAGCCAGGCAGTTATGGCTGCCGGAGCCTTGTTTTTGCTTTTGAAAAAAGGCAGACACGCCAAAATGTGACAGTTTCTTTCCGCATCAATAGACACAATTTTCCCTGATTTTGGAACTCGAACTGTTGTCCTAAAACTTTCGAAACTCATTGATATCATTCACCAGTTCCCGCACACAGCGGATCTGATTGTCAAAAACGCCTGCCTGATACAGATTGATCAAAATCATGCCGATGGGCACTGCTATGATCATTCCAATAATACTGCTGAATTTATATCCAATATACATAAAAATCAAGGTGGCCAGCGGATTCATACCAATAGTATCTCCCACAATCTTAGGCTGGATCACCTGACGTACAATCTGGGTTACCGCATAGAGGATAATTAAGCCTGCCGCAATCTTATAATCCCCTGAGAGAATCTTTATAATGGCCCAGGGTCCCAACACCGTTCCTGTGCCAAAAAAGGGCAGCATATCCAAAAAAGCAATCAAAAAAGCTACCAGCAGCACATAATCTACCTGCAAAATAAAAAGTCCCACCACCAAGATTACATAGACTACCCCCATAATCTTAAACTGGGCTTTGAAATAACCTCCAACCACTCGTTTCAAATCTTGTATTACGCCAGCCACACGATTCCAGATACCGGCAGGAGTATGCTTTTTCAGCCCTGCTAAAATCCCATCTCTCTCTGCAGTAAAGAAATAGGCCGATAATAGACACATAATGATGGCAATCACTGTTCCCGGCACATTTTTGGCAAAATTCCCTGCCGCCTCAAAGGTAGGCTCTCCAATGGCCTGAGCCAGACTGCTGACATAGCTGGAAAGATTCGCTCCCACTTCCTGAAGAGTGTTCTGCATATCTCTGGGAAGGCGATGATAAAATACTTGCAGATTCTGCCCGATCTCCTGAAAATCCGCCTGGAAATTTTCCAGAATCTGAGGCAGATTCGCAATCAAATTTCCCGTTTCCAGCACAATCCGGGAAATTGCCAGATATCCCAGCCCTACCACGGCCGCTAATACTCCGATGATAATCATCATAGAGCTGTGCTTTCTCACGATCTTTACTTTCCGTTCTAAGAATCGCACCAGGGGATTGGCGATCATGGAAATAATCCATCCAATCACAAAAGGCATGAAAAATACCAAGATCCTGGGAAAAACCACACACAGAAACAAGATTACAAACAATGCCACCAAAAGATTTACTAATATTTTCAAGTATTTTACGGACTGTTTCATATGATCTTACCAACCTTTGCGTTCTACTCCATAAGCTGTTTCCAGCTCCTTTACTTTCCCATCATAGACTTCCTGCTGCTTTGCCTGAATCAACTGCTGATGAATCTGAGCCTGAACCTGC
Source organism: Lachnospiraceae bacterium (assembly GCA_022792535.1). Classification (GTDB taxonomy): domain Bacteria; phylum Bacillota; class Clostridia; order Lachnospirales; family Lachnospiraceae; genus Petralouisia. The sequence goes on along the minus strand of JAAWBG010000024.1, from coordinate 10,376 downwards.
TCAAAGGGAAGGGCTTTTTCTTCTTTCTTATCTTCCACCAAAATCAGATGATAACCAAACTGAGTTTCCACCGGGCCAAGCACCTTTCCGATTTCTCCCTCAAAAGCCGCTTTTTCAAATTCCGGCACCATCTGTCCTTTGGAAAAGTATCCAAGATCTCCGCCTTTTTCCTTAGAAGGACAAGTGGAATATTTTTTTGCCGCTTCCTCAAATCCAAGGCCTCCTTCTACCTCTTCTGCCACCTGATCTGCCAATTCTTTGGAATCCACTAAAATGTGTTTGGCGCTGACTTGAGCCTTTGCCTGAAAAAGCTCTGGATTCTGCTCATAAAAACCCTTTTCCTCTGCCTCGCTTACCTGGATTCCCTCAATAATACTGGTAGCTGCCATATGGCTGGCCAGCTCTACTTTTACTTTTGCCACTAACTCTTCATATTCCTGAGATTCTGTGATTTTTTCCTCCACTGCCATCTTGTGAAACAAATGGAAGGCGATCAGCTGCTCCAAAACCTGCTGTTTTGCCTGGGGATCTGACATATAGACCTGCTGTTCCGGCGGATAATTGCTGATCAAATTATTCAACTCTTTCTCGGTAATCTCATGGCCTGCCGCCACTGCTAAAACTTTTTCACTCATTGTTTTCCTTCTGCGCTCACCTGCGCATCCTTTCTATAAAATCTTTCCATTACCATACCACACCCCTTTTCGAAAGACAACCTATCGGTTATTTTTTCTGCCCCATCCATAAGTGATAAAATAAATAAAGGAGGCGATAATCACAATGGAGGGCCCTGTGGCCACATTGACATAATAGGAAATAAACAATCCCAGCACACTGGAAAATAGGGAAAATAAAATGGAAAAGAAATGGTATTCCCGCATATTTTCTGAGATATTGCGGCTGGCCGCCGCCGGCAGAATCAGCAATGCATTGATGATCAAGATTCCCACCCATTTGATCGAGACCATCACAATCAACGCAGTCAGCACCGCAAAGAGATTTTCCATCCAGGCTGCCGGAATATGACGGCTTCCCGCCAAAGTCCGATTCAAGCTTACCGCCAAAAGTTTGTTAAAACAAATAATCCAAAACAGTATTGTGATAATAAAAATTAAAACAAGATATAATATTTCTTCTTCAGTAATACTCAAAATATCCCCCACCAGAAGGCTGGAATATCTGCTGAAATTCCCTCCTTTTGACAAGATAGCAAGTCCCAGCGCTATGCTGAAAGAAGAGAACACTGAGATCACGGTATCTGTGGAAGACGCTACCTTGCTGCTGATCTGGTTTAGAAGCAGGGCAAAGACAATGGCAAAGACCACCATAGACAGATCTGTATTGTTCACGCCAAACACAAGCCCCACTGCAATTCCCGTCAAGGCAGAATGTCCCAGCGCATCTGAAAAAAACGCCATTTTCCGATTGACAATCATGGTTCCCATCAGGCCAAATAAAGGCGCAATAATCAAAACTGCTAAAAAAGCATATTTCATAAAATCATACTGCATCCAGGAGAAACTATTCATTTATCTTCTTCCTCCTTTTCCTGACGAAATATCTCTGAAAAAGCATCGCTTCGAAATACTTCTTTTACGCTCCCTTGCTTTAGCACCCTTTTGTTCAGCAGAATCACTTTATCTGCGTAACGTTTCACATAATCCAGATCATGAGAGATCAAGATCACTGCCAGATCGTAATGCTCCTTCAGCTGATAAATAGTTTTATAAAAAAGATCCATCCCATTTTTATCAATGCCTGACACTGGTTCATCCAGCAGCAGTAAATTAGGAGAATCCATAATAGCCATGGAGAGAAGAACTCTCTGGAGCTCTCCCCCTGACAGATTGCATACTTGCTGATCTAAGAGATAATCCGCCTCAAAAATCTTCAGATGTTCCAAAATTCTCTCTCTCAGCTTTTTACTTTTTCTCAAAAACACCGGACAATTGCTCTGGTATGCGGCAATCATATCATAAACGCTGACCGGCGTCTGCTTTTCCACATTTAAAGATTGGGGCACATAACCGATTTTTAATTTCTGAATCCGTCCATTTTCCCGGTCTTTAAACTCAATTTTCCCCGTATGTTCCGTCTCCCCTAAAATTGCCCGGATCAGGGTGGATTTTCCTGCTCCATTGGGGCCGATCACCACATTCAGACTGCCGCAGTGAATATGGAGATTCACGTCCTCTAAAATTACCTGATGTCCCAACGTGACACCTAAATGATTTACCTTGATACAATGCAGCCCGCAGGGCTTTATCATTTTCCGCAATGCTTTTCACCTTTTCTTTCCAAATCCAAGGGAATCTCTAATCTTTGACTTTTTAATCTTTTCCCTTTTCATCTTCCTCTTCTAAAATCTTCTGCAGAATCTCAATATTTTTCTGCATTCCTGTCAGATAGCTGTCATTGTCATAGTCTCCCCGCACCAAAGTATCCAGATAATACACTTTGCAATCTGTCTCCTTTTCTATCATCTCTCCCATCTCTTTTCCATATAATTCTTCTGCCAAAATTGCAGATACTTGATGATTTTCAATCTCCTCCATTACATCTGCCACTTCTCTGGCGCTGACCTGACGTTCCTCATCCAAGTTCAGGCAATAGACCACATTCAGCCCTGCTTCCTCTGCCAGATAAGCATAGGCCTCGTGAAAAATCACCACATTCTTTTTCTCCGGTTCCCTTGTCCTCCATTCCTCTCTGATCTTTGTGAGCTGCTCCGTCAGTTTCTGAACCTTCCCACAGTATTCCTGAGCCTGTTCTTCATAAAAAGATTGATGCTCCGGGTCTGCTTCCCCCATAAATCCCGCCATGTTTTCTATCATCTTACGATATATTCTAGTGTCCATCCACCCATGAGCATTTTCTGCCCCATGAACATGTTCTTCCTCGCCTGCTAATTCCTCGTGATCCTTTTCTCCATGTATCTCTTCATGAACCTTCTCTTCCGACAAGGCCTCTGACAGCTCCAAACCTTCCGTGGCCTTCTTAATTGCAAGATCAGGATAGCTCTCTCCCACATCAGCCAAAAATCCTTCTATTCCGCCTCCATTTACTAAAAATAAATCTGCCTTTGATAAAAGGATCATATCTTGAGGCGTCAGCTGATAATCGTGCATACATCCAGTCTGGGGCTCGCTGAGATTCTCCAAAGTCACCCAGGAACTGTCCCCCGCTATATTTTTTGCTCCGATATAGACAGGATAAAAAGAAGTGACAATATGTGTTTTCTCACTGTCTTTTTCCCCTTCCTCCAGATTCAAATAAATTTTTGTAAAAATTGTGCCTGCCACTGTGATGGCAAGCAACATACAAAATACAAATAAATATTTCTTTCTCTTCACCGTTTTCTCCATTTTGCAGGATATCCTGCATTTTTCAAGAATCCTGCAGGATATCTTCTATTATCGTCTCTTTCCCTGCCTCCTCAGGCTCTTCAAGATTTTTCCATCTCCAAGCTGCCTTCCTCTTCCAGTCTGCCGGAATCCGCCGGCCTTTCTGCAAATCCCAGCAGCTGGTCCACAAAATTCCAGATCTCTTCTCTTCCCTGCTTTGTCTGGGCAGAGTAGGGAAAAATTTTGGTATTGGGCTTTACCTGCAGCCCTTCCCGAATCAACTTCACCTGTTTCTGTACCTGGCTTCGCTTGATCTTATCCAGCTTTGTGGCAATGATGATGGGATCATATCCCTGGTAAACAATCCACTCATACATCTGTCTGTCATTTGCAGAAGGCTCATGGCGGATATCCACCAGCAGAAACACCGCCCGCAGCTGTTTGGAAGTGTGGAGATAATTCTCTGTCATCTGCCCCCACTTTTCTTTTTCCTTAAGCGTCACTTTGGCATAGCCATACCCAGGAAGATCCACCAGATACATACAGTCATTGATGTTATAATAATTGATCGTCTGAGTTTTTCCTGGCTGTGCGGAAGTCCTGGCCAAAGACTTCCGATTCATCAGCCCATTGATCAGAGAAGATTTGCCCACATTAGATTTCCCTGCAAATGCCACCTCCGGCTTATCTGTTTCCGGCAGCCTGCTTGTGACGCCGCACACTGTTTCCAAAGATACTGACTTAATTACCATACGATTCTCTCTTTCTATTTCCTTTTACCAGGGCAGAATGATCCCTCCTCATTTCGGAAATTCCCTGTCAACCATCAGGATTCTTCCTATCAACCATCAGGACTCCTCCCAGCTCTGCTGGGTCCCTCCTCATGGTAAATACTATACCAATGCTGCCTCCAGCACCTGCTCCATATGTTCCACAAACACAATCTCCAGGCCTTTTTTTATCTCCTGGGCGATCTCCGCCACATCTGGTTCATTTTTCTTAGGCACGCAGATGGTCTTGATACCTGCATTTTTGGCCGCCAAAATTTTTTCTTTCAATCCGCCGATGGGAAGCACTCTGCCCCGCAGTGTGATCTCCCCTGTCATGGCCACATCTTTTCTGACTTTTCGTTTCGTAATGGCCGACAGCATGGCGGTGGCCATGGTAATCCCTGCAGAGGGTCCGTCTTTGGGCACTGCTCCTTCTGGAATGTGGATATGAATATCCCATTCCTGGAAAAATTCTTTGCCAATCTGATAATCTTCACTGACGGAACGAATGTAACTGATGCCGGCCTTTGCCGATTCCTTCATCACGTCTCCTAACTGGCCCGTAAGCTGGAACTCTCCTTTTCCCGGCATTATGTTGACTTCAATCTGAAGGGTATCTCCTCCTACGCTGGTCCAGGCAAGTCCCCGTACAATCCCGATTTCGTCGCTCTCATTTATTAAATCATAATTATATTTTTCTTTTCCCAGCAGTTTTTCTAGGCTGTTTTCTGTCACCTTTACGACTTTCTTGTCTTTCTGATAGATATCCCTCGCAGCTTTCCGGCAGATCTCTCCAATCTTACGCTCCAGATTACGCACTCCTGCCTCTCTTGTATAACCACGAATTAATTTTTCAAGGGCATGATCGCTGATGGTTAACTGTCCTTTTTTCAGACCGTTTTTCTCCATCTGCTTTGCAATCAGGTGCTCTCTGGCAATATGGGCCTTCTCATTTTCCGTATAGCTGCTGACCTCAATGATCTCCATACGATCCAACAGAGGCCTTGGAATTCCCTGGAGAGAATTGGCTGTGGCGATAAATAAAACCTCCGAAAGGTCTAAAGGCAGTTCTACATAGTGATCCCGAAACTTGCTGTTCTGCTCACTGTCCAGCACCTCCAACAAGGCGGAAGCAGTATCTCCCTTGTAATCGCTGCTGATTTTATCAATCTCATCTAAGAGCATCAGAGGATTCCTCACTCCTGCATTTTTCAGGCCATTGGCAATCCGCCCCGGCATGGCTCCCACATAAGTTTTCCGATGTCCCCGGATCTCTGCTTCATCCCGGACGCCGCCTAAACTGATGCGGACATATTTTTTATCCAGGGCCCGTGCTACGGAACGGGCGATACTGGTCTTACCAGTACCAGGAGGTCCCACCAGGCAGATAATCGGACTGTCGCCCTTTTTAGTCAAGTTTCGGACCGCCAGAAATTCCAGCATACGTTCCTTCACCTTTTCCATTCCATAGTGGTCTTCGTCCAAAATCTGTTCTGCATTCTCCAAATCTTTATTATCTTTGGAAGCCTTGTTCCAGGGCAGTTCCAAAATGGTCTCGATGTACCCCCGGATAACTGCACTCTCAGAAGAGTTGGCTGAGACATTCTTAAAACGTTCAATCTCTTTTTCCAGCTTTTCTTTTACTTCTTTGCCAGCTTTTAATTTTTTCGTCTCTTCTAAATAATGATCTGCCTCTGAGACAGTATTGTCCTCTCCCAGCTCTTCCCGGATAATCTTCATCTGCTCCCGGAGAATGTATTCTTTTTGGTTCTTGTCTACTTTCTCTTTTACTTTAGTCTGAAACTCGGTTTTGATCTGAATAATATTGATCTCATTCAGCAATATGATCATCAATGTCTCATACCGCTCCTGAAGGGAATCAGCCTCTAAAATTTTCTGTTTCTCCTCGTATCCCACTGGAAGATTATTTCCGATATAGTCCAGCAGCTTTTCCAACTCAGAAAGTTCATTCATCTGCCGGATAATATCTTTTCCGTGTTTCGGATTCAGCAGACAATATCTGGTAAAAGTCTCCTGTATTCCCCGTATCATGGCCTCCTGAATCTCTACTGGCAGCAATTCTTCTTCCCGCTCTATCAATTCTACTTCTGCCATAAGATATTCATCCATCTCCATGGCAAGGAGCCGGGCCCGGTTTTCTCCCTCCACTAACACACGCACAATATTATTCTGCATTTTGATCACTTGCTTGATCACAGAAACAATTCCTACTGTATATAAATCTTCTTTTTCCGGCTCTTCTTTTTCTACGTTTTTTTGAGTCACTAAAAATACCTTCTGATCTTCCATCATGGCATTTTCCAATGCTTTGACGGATCTGCTTCTGCTCACGTCAAAATGTGCCACCATACCGGGGAGAATTGTCATTCCCCGAAGTGCCACTGCCGGAATTTTCCTGTACTTTTCATCCATGTTTTTCTCTCTCCTCAGGCAGTTTTGCTTGCACTGCCAAATGCGATCTCCACTTCTTCCTGTTCTTCCACGGCTGCTTTCGTAATATTACAGTGGGTGATCGTCTCATCTGAGGGAACCTGATACATCAGATCCATCAATACTTTTTCTACAATTGCCCGAAGTCCTCTGGCTCCTGTTTTCCGTTTCAAAGTCTTCTCCGCAATCGCCTCAATCGCTTCCTCCTCAAAGGTGAGAACTACGCCATCCAGTTCAAACAGCGCTTCATACTGTCTGATCAGAGAATTCCGCGGCTCCTTCAAAATTCGTACCAGAGCCTCCCGATCCAAAGCGTCCAGAGATACTGTAACAGGCACACGTCCTACAAACTCTGGTATCAGGCCGAATTTTACAAAATCCTGAGGCAGGGCTTGTTTTAAAATCACCCCTTGATCTTTTTCCCTCTTATCTGCAATTTCTGCATTAAATCCCATGGACTTTTGATCCATTCTGTTCTCTACGATTTTATCCAGTCCTTCAAAGGCGCCGCCGCAGATAAACAAAATATTGGTAGTATCAATCTGAATCAATTCCTGCTGCGGGTGTTTCCTTCCTCCCTGAGGCGGAACGCTTGCCACAGTTCCCTCCAGGATCTTCAAAAGAGCCTGCTGTACGCCCTCGCCGGACACGTCTCTGGTAATGGAAGGATTCTCTGATTTCCGGGTAATCTTATCAATCTCATCAATATAAATAATCCCTCTCTGAGCCCGTTCAATATCATACTCTGCCGCCTGAATGATTTTAAGAAGAATGTTTTCCACATCTTCTCCCACATATCCCGCTTCTGTCAAAGCAGTTGCATCTGCAATGGCAAAAGGCACGTTCAAAATCCTGGCCAAGGTCTGAGCCAGCAATGTTTTTCCACATCCCGTAGGCCCTAACATCAAAATATTACTTTTCTGCAGCTCCACACCCAGATTGGGAGGCGCCAAAATCCTCTTATAATGATTATAAACTGCAACGGAGAGCACCTTTTTGGCTTCTTCCTGTCCAATCACGTACTCATCTAAAAATTCTTTCAATTCCACCGGCTTCAAGAGATTGATCTCTTCCACTTCCGGCTGTACGGTTTCTTCCTCTTCCAGCTCTTCTTCAATAATCTCTGCACAGATATCCACGCATTCATCACAAATATAGGCCCCGTTCGGCCCTGCAATCAGCTTGCGCACCTGCCCGTCTGTTTTTCCGCAAAAAGAGCAGCGGATTCTATCATCCATTCTATTCGCCATTTCTTTCTTCACCCCGTTATTTCATTTATTTATGTTCTAATTGGATTTCCATAAGCCAAATTCAGAATAAAAACTCTGCCCTGGAAATCCCGTTTTCAGCACTTAAGGGACAGTAGCTTATGCTCGCTGTCCCCCGTATCTCTACTTTCTGTTTGTAATTACACCATCAATCAAACCATACTCTTTTGCTTCCTCTGCAGACATATAATTATCACGTTCTGTATCTGCCGCAATCACTTCATAAGGTTTTCCGGTATTTTCAGCCAAAATCGTATTCAGACGATGCTTAGTCTTCTGAATATTATCTGCCACAATCTGAATATCTGTCGCCTGTCCCTTTGCTCCGCCAGAAGGCTGATGAATCATAATCTCTGCATTGGGAAGAGCAAAACGCTTTCCTTTTGTTCCTCCTGCCAGCAAAAATGCTCCCATACTGGCCGCCAGACCAATACAGATTGTCTCCACATCACATTTGATATAATTCATCGTATCATAAATCGCAAGTCCGGCTGTCACCATTCCGCCTGGAGAGTTGATATATAAATGAATATCTTTGCCTGGGTCTTCCGACTCCAAAAACAAAAGCTGTGCGACTACCAGCCCGGCTGTTGTCTCATTTACCTCTTCTCCCAGAAAAATAATTCTGTCTTTTAACAGTCTGGAATAAATATCATAAGACCGTTCTCCTCTGCTGGTCTGTTCAACGACATAAGGTACTAAACTCATTTATATCCTCCTTATTCCTCTCTATCCATCTATTGCAGGTCCGTTTATTCTCCCTGCTCCTCTGTCTCTTCCACTTCTACCTCTTCTGCACTCTCGCGCACAAGATCAACTGCTTTCTGAATTGCCAGATCTTTCTTCATGGACTCTTTTTCGCGTTCTCCCATGTACTCTTTCAGCTTGTCAACTTCCATACCGTACATTTCCGCCATATTGTTAAGTTCTGCGTCCACGTCTTCCTCTGTAATCTCAATCTTCTCAGCTTCCGCAATGGCCTCTAATACCAGGCTGGACTGAATCCGCTTCAAAGCGTCCGGCTTCATCTGTTCCATCAGCTGTTCTACCGTTGTTCCGGTAAACTGCATATACTGTTCTACAGACAGTCCCTGCTGTGCAATTCTGTTTGCAAAATCATCAACCATAGAACGTGTCTGTGTCTCTATCATTGCATCTGGAATCTCCATCTGAGAATCTTCCACAATCTTCTGAATTGCTTCCTCTTCCTGGGCCCGTCTTGCTTCATTTTCCTTACGGTCTGCCAGGCTGTTTTTCACATTTTCCTTATACTCAGTTAAGGTGTCAAACTCTGATACATCCTGTGCAAATTCATCATCCAATTCCGGAAGCTCTTTTGCTTTGATCTCATTGATCTTCACTTTAAATACTGCCGGCTTGCCTGCCAATTCCGGCGCATGGTATTCTTCCGGGAAAGTTACATTTACTTCCACGTCATCTCCAGCATTTTTGCCAATCAACTGATCCTCGAAATTATCAATAAAGGAGTGAGAACCGATGACCAGAGAGTGATTCTCTCCCTTTCCGCCTTCAAATGCTTCTCCGTCTACAAAACCTTCATAGTCAATCACTGCAGTGTCCCCGTCTTCTACCGGTCTGCCTTCTACCGTTACCATTCTGGCATTATTTTCACGCTGTTTCTCGATCTCTTTCTCTACTTCTTCCTCTGTCACTGCCACATCCACTTTCTTTACCTGGACTCCCTTGTAAGTTCCCAGGGTCACTTCTGGTTTCACTGCAACTTCTGCAGTGAAGATAAAGCTTTTTCCTTTTTCCAGTTGTTCTACATCAATAGAAGGCTGGGAAACAATATCTAATCCAGACTCCTCTGCTGCCTTGGGATATTCCTGTGAAACAAGAGCGTTCACTGCGTCCTCATAAAAAATCTCAACGCCGTACATTTTCTCAACCATGTTTCTCGGCACTTTCCCTTTTCGAAAACCGGGAAGGCTGATTCTGCTCTTCTGTTTCATATATGCTTCCTGAATGGCTTTTTCCAATTCCTCTGCTGAAACCTCAACGGTGAGTTTTGCCATATTCTTTTCCAAATTTTCTACCTGTACACTCATTACTGCTATTTCCTCCTTAAACTATCTATCTAATCCTTATAACTCTAATTTTATATCAGACTGAAACTGCCCTATCCCGCACTTTTTTTCATGCGAACAAAAATTCTGTCTGCAAACTTACAATCATTTTAGCATTATAACATACTTCTTATAAAAATACCAGTATTTTTTCTTCTGAATTTTTCTTGGATTCAATTGAGATCCTGCATTCATTGAGCAGAAGGCTTATTTCTTTTGCCCCGGCGGGGTGATCATCGTTTTTCCATTATACAAGAAAGAATCCTGCTTCGCAGGATTCTCCGCCTGCGGCGGGCCGCTCCCGCGGTTCATTTCCTATCCGCCACAGTGCAATAATTCTTTTTTATATTATTAGTAGATACGGAGGAATTTCCTATAAGGATTCGGGTGTCAAAAGCACCTTTGGTGCTACGCTCATCCCATATATAGTTATTGCAAACAAGTTTGCACATCAAT
>JAAWBG010000023.1 GCA_022792535.1 Lachnospiraceae bacterium | reverse complement strand
GTCACCACATTACTGCGGATCATAAAGGGAGGCACGCAGTAAGTAAAGCCCCTGTTGATCATAAAATCCCTGGCATAAGAAATCACTGCAGAATGCAGTCTCGCAATATCTCCCATCAGATAATAAAATCCATTTCCGGCTACTTTCCTGGCGCTGTCAAGATCCAGTCCCTGAAAACGTTCCATAATCTCTGCATGATAAGGAATCTCAAAATCCGGCGTCACCGGCTCTCCGTATTTCTGTACCTCCACATTCTCGCTGTCGTCTTTTCCAATGGGAACAGAAGGGTCAATGATATTTGGAATTGTCATCATAATCTTGGTCACTTTTTCCTGAAGTTCTCCCTCTAACTGTTCCAGCTCTGCCAGACGTTCTGCCCCTGCATTTACCTGTGCCTTAATTTCTTCTGCTTCTTCTTTTTTGCCCTGTCCCATTAACGCGCCAATCTGCTTGGACAATTTTTTGCGTTCTGCCCGCAGTGCGTCTGCTTCCTGCTGGGTCTTTCTGGCCTGAGCATCCAGCTCGATCACCTCGTCCACCAAAGGCAGTTTGCTGTCCTGAAATTTGTTCTTGATATTCTGTTTTACCACTTCTGGATTCTCTCTTAGAAATTTTAAATCAATCATTATTTTCCTCCTGTTTTCTTCCCTCAACGGAAATCATTATCTTCCACTTTACATTATGTCAAATATATATCTGAATTTTCATTCTTAAAAGTATAACACAACCCTTTTGATTATTCAACTTACAAGGCGTTTTTCTGCCGCCTGACCAAGGGAAATTAAGTTTTTCAAGTAACCTCTCATAAGAAAAAATCCCTCCTCTGGAACCGTTTTACACCAATCAGAATCATACAAAGGCTCATTCCAAGCAGCAGAATCCCCTGCCAGCCCAATCCAGACCCCTGCTTTATGACTTCCTCTGCATCCAGCAGCGAATAGATGGTAGCATATCTTAATTTTTCCAGCTTTTCTCCCATATTTGAAATCATCTGCATCAGAAAACATAAGACGGGCACTCCGGCGCCTATCAGATAGTAGTATTTATTTTCACTACAAAAACAAGCCGCCAAAAATACAAAAGCCAGAATTGCAAGCTGCAGAAGAAAGGTTCGAAGATTCAGGGCCAGATAAGTCTCAATCTCCAGTTCTCCCGGAAACATAACCTCACAGCTTATCACCCCGATCACTGTAATCATTCCCATTAACAAAAACAGCCAAAGCAGCATAGAGAACAATTGGGTTCGAATCATTTTCCCTCTGGAGTTGGGGGTGGCTAAAAAATTTGCCAGAGTTCCTTTATCAATCATTCCCATCAGCAGTTTTTGAACAATCATCAGAAGAAAGATCAGGGGAAACAGCAGCATAATAAATCCGTACAAGTAGATCTGCATCCACTCCAGCAGGTTAGAGGCCATTCCTGTCATCCCCACTGCCGCCATCATTTCCGGCAGCGTCTGTTGATACGTATTCAAAGTTTCCGCCAATTCTGGATTGTACATGTAAATAATCACCGTGGTGTACATAGACAGCACTGCCAGAATCAACAGAAACGGAAAAACCGCTAATTTTAGATTCCTTTTAAACAGTGGAAGAGAGATCATGTTCTTCACCGCCTTTCTCATAATACTGAAAGAAAAGTTCTTCTAAGCTCTGCACCCGTGTTTCCAGACTTTGAGGTTCATACTTTGCCAGAATGCGCAAAGCCTCTGCAAGGCTTCGGTTCTCTGCTATGGTCCACTCTGTCTGATTGGGGGCAGGACTTACTTTTCCATCCATACAGTGATACTGCAGGGCTTCAATCCCAGGTTCCGCCAAAAATCTTCTGACTGCTTCCTGATCCTTTAACACGGTCTGGTAAATTTTCTTCCGTTTTCCTGCAAGGGTCTTTCTATCCTCTATGGCTGCAATTCTTCCCTGGCGGATAACAGCAGTCCGGTCACAGGTTTTCTCCACCTCCTCAAACATATGAGAAGACATCAACACTGTAGTCCCTTTTTGTTTTTCTTCCAGAATCAGCTCCACAAAACGGTTCTGCATCAGAGGATCTAACCCGCTGGTAGGTTCGTCTAAGATCACCAGTTTTGGCTCATGCATAAATGCATTTACAATTCCTATTTTTTGTTTCATTCCCTTTGACATCCGTCCGATCTTTCCATGAGGATCCAGCTCAAAACGTTCCATCAGCTCTCTCATTATTTTTAAATCCCTGATCCCCTTCAGCTCTGCCATCAGTTTTAAAAATCCCATTCCTGTCATATCCTCCGGAAAGGACAGTTCCCCTGCAAGATATCCTGTAATCCGCTGGATCTTTTCTGCCTGTGTAAAACAATCCCATCCTGCAATCTGGCACTTTCCCTGTTCTGGACGGATAAAACCCATCAGCTGACGTATGGTGGTAGTCTTTCCGGCTCCATTAGGCCCCAAGTACCCGAATACTTCTCCCTTTTCCACCGAAAAAGATAGATCGAACACTCCTTTTCCCTTCCCATAATCTTTGGTCACTCCCTGCAATTCTATCAAAGTTCTTTCACTCATCTTTTCACCCTTCCTTCTGCTCTTTCGTCTGCTTCTTTGCTTTTCTGCCGCCACTGCTCCAGCAGATCATTCATCTCTCTTGTCTCCTTCCGGCAGACATTTTTCAGAAACAGCCAGAGAAAAATAAAATAGGCCGCCATAATTCCATAAAACCAAATTGACACCTGCCAAAGCTCATGGGAAAACCAATGTCCCATCCGTCCTGCCGCCACAACCAAAACCCCAGGAAGCAGACACCAGAGAACTTCTCGTATTCTGTATTCCCGATCAGAATAATGTTTCTTTCCAAAAAATAATCCTTTCTGCACCCAGGCAATGACATATCCCAAGATCATCTGGACAGCAAGAATTGGAAAGGAAAGTTCCTTTCCTGCCATCCATTGCAGACATCCATAGATAAAGATCATAGACGTGGCATGGATACAGGCAAATATCTCCACTTCTGTCTCAATCAGAAGATATTTCCTGATCTTATTTATTTTTTCTCTCTTCCCCTTTGTTCTATTCCCCGTTCTGTTCATTCTCGCTTTCCCCTTTCAGAAACTCCCGGAATTCTTTCACGTATCGTCTGGAAATAATAAGATGCTCTTCATTATCCAAACGTACATCCATCCGGTTTCCAATCTCGCTTTTAACAGAAACAATACAATGAACATTCACCACAAAAGATTTGCTGCAGCGAAAAAATCCGTATATTTTCAACTTTTCTTCTGCCTCTTTCAAGGTCCAGTCTACTTGATACTCCGCTTCCTTCGTACACGCAAATATTTTGTCATCCACCCGTTCAAAATAATATATTTGTTCTGGAAACAGCCTGTATTGGCCTTCTTCATTTTTCCCTGGAATTTCAGAGGATTGATACAAAAATTTCAGTATTCTTCGTATTTCCGGCGTCATCTTCCGGTATCGGATTCGTATTTCTTCCTGTCCCTCTGTAATCTGCTCCATACTGACCTTCATGGCTTCCTCCTTCCGCCAGTCATTCTCTTTGGACTACTATACCTGCTTTTTTCAAAGAGCGCAACCAGATTTCCGGAAGATGCACTTATTGTCCTTCAAGATACAAGAAAGAATCCTGCTTAGCAAGATTCTCTGCCTGCGGCGGACCGCTCCCGCGGTTCATTTCCTTTCCGCCGCAGTGCAATAATTCTTTTTTATCTTATTAGGAGATCCGAAGGAATTTCCTATAAGAGAACAAAGTGGGCAGGCCCACTTCAGCTCCCCTAACCCCTCACTCATGAGGGGCCTGGACATTTTGCGCGCCGAGCACAATTGCGAAGCAATATTTTACCTCTTGTGCGAGTGCGCATATTATTTTTATCTTATAGGAAAGATACTTTCACGCTTTAGCGTGACAAAGTCTTTCCTATAAGATAAAAAATACTGCTGCAACGTGATGTTTGCAACAGTATTTGATCTCTATTATTTACCTCTATGGTTCTCTCATGGCTTCCTGGCGTCTGCCTGATACTCCTGTCCTCACCGTCCTATTCATGACGCAGCGCTTCAATCGGATCCAGATTTGCCGCTTTATAAGAAGGCAGCAGCCCGAAAACAATTCCGATTGCCATAGAAAATGCCACTGCCAATATTGCCGCAGGCACGCTGATAGCTACCAGGGTATTGGTCATCTTAGAAATCACTTCCGCTAAAACGATTCCCACAATCACGCCGATCAATCCCCCCAGGCTGGTTAACACTGCAGCTTCCGTCAGAAACTGCCCCAGGATATTGCCTTTTCTGGCTCCGATTGCTTTTTTTAATCCAATTTCCTGGGTTCTCTCTGTGACGGACACCAGCATAATATTCATAACGCCGATACCTCCTACCAAAAGTGAGATTCCTGCGATCCAGATCAACATGGTATTGGTTGACTGACTGAGCTTCTGAATGTCTTCTGCCTGTTTCAAAAGATCGTCGGCCTTATATTTAATGGTATCGTCCGAAACATTTAAACCTGTATTCAGTATTGCGGATGCCTCCCGTCCGGCCACAGTCATATTATCCACACTGTCTAATCTCAATACCAGAGACTGCGGTTCATCATATCCATACAGCATGGGCCACGTGGTATCCGGCACATAGACTGCCCCATTGTTGGATTCCGCATAAGTATAGTACTCATCTATGTTGTTGATTACTGGTTCAAATTTAGAGGATTTGGTTATGACGCCTACTACGGTAAATGGTTCCCGCTGAATTTCCAAAGTCTTCCCTACAGGTTCTTCTCCCTGAAATAAAGTCTCGGCAGAATCTTCATCCAGCACTGCGACTTTACGAAAATTCTTATAATCTGATTCTGTAAATCCTCTGCCTTTTTTGACAATATAATTGCAGGCATCCAGATAATTTCTATCAATTCCCCGTATCTGTCCGCCGGACAATCCTGCGTTCTGGTAATACACCACATTATAAGCTTCTCTCGATGTATATAAGGAAGCTCCTTCCACATGTCCAAGCTCCAGTATTTTTTCCCGGACTTCCTCTGTAATAACAGGTACTCCGTCTGGAACTCCATAATAATCCAGTTCGTAAGTGTTATCTCCCTGATAAAGCTGTACATTCACTGTATTGTCACCTGAACCGATCAAATTCTCTTTAATCTGCTCATTGGTTCCCTTAATCGTTGAGACAATTGCTATGATCGCTGCAATACCGATAATGATACCAAGCATGGTAAGAAAGGAACGCATTTTATGTGACCACAGTCCCTGAAAAGACAATCTGATATTTTCTAACATCTGTTTTTCTCCTTCTATCTATTCTTTACTCGTCACTTTTTACTTTAATGCCTTCCTTTCCGGCTTTTCCATAAGGAAAAGCGATCCTGTCCTCTGTGCTTAATCCAGATATAATTTCCACAGCCTGACCCCAGACGGTTTTTCCAGTTTTTACGTACTGTTTTACCAGACGATTATCCTCACCGGCTTTTAACACATATTTTTTTCCATCTTCTTCCCGGACATATGCCTTATCCAGATAAATACCATTTTCATCTGCCTGCCTGCTGGTCATGGTCAGATCTACATATTCTCCGTTGCGCAGTCCTTCCGTATCCTCAATATAGGCAGTATAGGGGTAGTACGACACATTGGGGTTTCCTTCCCCCCAGGCATTGCTGTTCTCCTGAGGATAAGGAGAAATCTCTGTGATGGTGGCCTCAAAGCTCTTGCCGCTTTCCCAGGAGTTGGCGTACACCACCTGTCCTACCTGAATATCCTTTAACTGCAGTTCGCTCAAAGAACCGCTGACATACAATCCATCCGACCCTGACACTGTGAGAAATGGTTCGTCAGTAGAGGGTTTGTCCTTATCTCCGATACTTTTTACTGTGCCATTTACTGTAGCAGTTACAGTGCCATCCTCTGAGACGCGTTTCATCTGCTCTAACTCCACTTCTGCTTTTCTCCGGTCCAGATCCAGATCACGGATCTCATCTTCCTTTTCACGGATCATATTAGACAATTCTTCCGCTGTATATCCCTGCTGCCCGCCGCCAGATTCATAGGGAAAATCCGGCTCTTCCGGCGGTTCTGGTTCTTCTGGCGTCTCCGGCTCTTTTGGCTCTTCCGGCTCTCCTGGTTCTTCCTCTATCACCTGAGTTCTGGTACTGACTGACCACATGGAATCATCTGCCATCTTGGGAAGTCCGCTTTCTCCGCTGATCTCCCAGGATGAAATCAGCTTTCCGGTCAGCACATTTTTCTTGTGAATTTCCAGGCTCACATAGACAGGATGGTCTTTATCTGCAGACAAGCTGTTGATAAATTCTCCCATCACATAGCAGCTTGGCATACACAGATACACGTAGGGTTTTTCTTTCGTTCCCTTTCCTCCGTTTGCCTTTGCGCCCTTTTTTATATAATTATAAGCGTCTCCGTCCTTTTCTGGAATTGCAGGAAGCGTCGGCGTCCCCTCCTCCAGCCTGTCTTCTCCTGTGTCTGTATTCTCTGGTTCCTCTGGAATATCCGGCTCATCTGGAACATCCGGTTCTGGCGCCACAGGCGTCGTAGTCTTTAATTTTTCCAGCTGTCTCTTTGCCGCTTCCAGCTTGCTTCCCATGGTCGCAACTTCCAATTCTTTCATTTCCAGCTCCAGATTAGACAAGGTCATATCATAAGAGAGCAGAGGATCTCCCACAGCCACCTGCTGTCCTTCCTCCACAAACACCTCTGTGATTGTCTTTTCCTCCAACGCGTACACGTCCTGAGATTGATCATTGGTTACGATTCCAGAACTGCTCATTTCCCCTTCTGAATAATAAGAGTTCAGATCTGACACTTGTTCCACTTCTGCAGTCAGATTGCTGTTCTGATAATGCTGATACGTTTTGATTCCGCCAAAAATCACAATGGCCGCAACACCAATGGATACCGCAGTAATTATGATTCCTTTTTTATTCATCTGCTTCCTCCTTATGGTTCTCTTCTGTGATCATACCGTCAATAATGTGTACGATCCGTTTTGCATTGGAGGCAATATTTCTGTCATGAGTGATCATAACCACGGTCACCCCCTCGTCATTCAGCTTCTGAAACAACTCCATAATCTGTTCTCCCGATTTGGAATCTAAAGCTCCTGTAGGCTCATCCGCCAAAAGAATCTTAGGGTTGTTCACCATAGCTCTTGCAATGGCTACACGCTGTTTCTGTCCGCCGGACAACTGTGTAGGTTTGAAACTGACCCGATCTCCAAGGCCCACGCGCTCTAAAGCCTGTACTGCCCGTTGTCTTCGTTCCTTTTTTCGGATTCCCGCATAACTCAATGGCAGCGCCACATTATCCAAGGCGGTCTGTCTGGAAAGAAGATGAAAACTCTGGAACACAAATCCAATGCTGCGCAGACGCAGATCTGACATGTCTTTATCTTTGCACTGCAGAACATCTTCCCCTGCAAGCTGATAAGACCCGGAAGTAGGACGGTCCAGACATCCAATAATATTCATCAGAGTTGTCTTCCCGGAACCGGAAGGCCCCATAATCGCCACATACTCTCCCTCCTCTACCTGAAGGGAAACATCTTTCAACACTGGAACTACCAATTTATCCTGCTGATAATCCTTATATATATTCTGTAAATCTAATATCATTCCTGTTCTCCTCTAGGCATTCTTCTAGTTACCCTCGCGCAGGGTCTCCTCCCCTGCAAATTTTCCTTCTTTGGGAGCGTCTTCTGCATTGAAATCTTCTCCGCCCTCTTCTGATTCTCCTGTCTCTGAACTCTCTTCCGAACTTCCATCACCTTCCTGGTCTTTTCCATCCTCAGACTGTTCTCCGCCTTCCGGCACTATATCTCCGTCGGACAGTTCTCCGTCTTCCAGCATCATATCTTCCCCTGGCATTTCTCCGCCTTCCGGCATCGTATCTTCCCCTGGCATTTCTCCGTCCTCCGGCTGTTCCTCGCCTTCCTGGTTATAAAGGGGGGAATCATAATCCACTTCTGAGGCGTCTGTCACTGCAGCTACCCCTTCATACAAGCCTTCCATCGGAAAGGCAATGGCGTCGTCTTCTTTCAGCCCTGACAGAATCTCATACTCGCCCAACTCCTCATCATATTCTCCTAATTCCACTTCTCGTTTTTCCAGACGGTTTCTGTCATTTGCAGCCCACACATAAGACTTTTCGCCTTCCGTTACAATATATCCTTCAAAAAGCCAGATTCCTTCTTTCTGCTCTGTCTGTCCCATATCCAGCTCAATAAACAGATGTTGTCCCATCATAAGGCCCTCTGTGGATTCCAAAGTAATGTAAAAAGGATATTTTGTGGCTTTCTCGCTTCCGCTTCCAGAATCATAATACGTCTCATTGTCATTCTTTACTTCATTTTGAGTATCAATTTTGCTAATGGTTCCCTTCCAGGTCTGTTCCTCATCTACTCTGGAGCGAAGAATCACCGGCTGTTCCTCAGAGAGCATCTGGATGTTGGTCTCGCTGACAGTTCCTTTTACCCGATAATCTCCCACTGCCAGCACCGTCATATAAGCGGCTGTCTCTCCTGTCATGGAATCCATACCAGAATCGTTGATGGATTTTACCACACCTGCAATCTCACTGGTAACTACCGCATGCTCAATGGACTCTTTTTTCTTTTGTATCTCCACCTTCTTGCTCTCGATATTATACTCTGTCTGCTTAATACTGTTTTGTTTTTCCTGTATCTCGGCAGTATACTCAAACTTATCTTCCTCAGAAGCTGCATTTTTTTCCTGGCTGAGCTGATTGATCTGGCTCTGGAGACTGGTAATCTCATTTCTCATTCCTTCCAGTTCCAGCTCCGCCTGCTGTACTTCTGTTTTTGCTTCTTCCATATCGTATTCAAATAAAGGCGTTCCCTGTTCTACGGTATCTCCTTCTTTCACAAAAACTTCTTTTACTTCTCTTTCCGATTCCTTGTTTACCTCCCAAGTCTCCTGTGCTTCCACCACGCCAGAATAACGGTTCTGGCTTCCAGATCCGGAAGAATTCAAAGATGACACAGACTCCACATACACTTTATCCGTACTGCTTCCGCCTCCGCCATTTCCTTTCAGCAGATACCATGCGCCTCCGCCTGCCGCCGCTGCAATCACAATCACTGCCGCCGCAATTATGCCTATTTTTTTCTTATCCATCTTTTTCCTCCTAAAACTTATACTTATTGAACTTAATTTCAATAAGGTATACTTATTGAGCTGCTATATTCAAATAAGGTATGAATTTGCAAATCCTTTCCAATCAATTTATCACGATTGAGATGTTCTTCACATTCATCTCCTATCTTATGTCTGCTACTAATGTTCCTTATCCATCTTATCACAAAACGATGATAAATCCTAACAAAATTTCTTAATATTTTCTTAACATAGACTGCCTTGGACATTGCTTCATTTGATTAGGGTGGCAAAAGGGTGCTGCGCACCAAAGATGTTTTTGACACCCTGATCTCCATTTCAAAATTCAATTGCCGGCCTGTCCGCCTCCTTTTCCCGCCTTAAATTTCCATTCTAATTTTAGATTTATGTCTTGAAATTTATTGTTATTTTCTGTAAACTAAAAGTATACTTGATTGAATAATTATTAATATTCAATCACATACATTTTTGGCGAAAAAATTTTAGTATTACACCGGGAGGAGCGGGCAAAATGAAAAAATCTATCAACCAATCTACACTCACCTTTATTCTAAACGGGATCTCCATTCTCGCGCTTTTATTTTTGATCTTTTCTCTGACGTCATACAGCAGAGTGAGCAATAAACTGAACCAGGCCAGCGAAGATCGGTTTCTTCTGACTTACAATGCCAATCGGTTTATGAATGGATCCGCTTATCTCACCAATGAAGTCCGTGCTTTCGCTTCCACCGGCCAGCAGGAACATTATGACAATTATTGGAATGAGGTGGATAATCTGAAAAACCGTGACAAAGGCGTTGAAGCCATGCAGAAAATCGGTATCACAAAAGAAGAACAGAAAATGATCGACGATATGTCCGATCTGTCCAATACGCTGGTTCCCCTGGAAGACGAAGCCATGAAGCATGTACAGGAAGGCAATATGCAGGAAGCGCTGGATTATGTATATGGAGAAGAATATAACTCTTCCATCGCACAGATCAATGCTCTGAAAGAGCAGTTTCTTGCTGATCTGGATAAAAGAACAGGCGCCGAAGTAGAGACTTTGCTTCAAAAATCCGCTTCCATAAAGGTCGAAATGATTGTCGCACTGGTGGTTGTAGGGGTGATCCAGCTTCTTAGCATGATTATTATTAAGAGACGGGTACTGCGTCCTGTCATTACTGTCCGGGATCAGATGAGCGAGATCTCTCAGGGAAATCTCTCTGCAGACTTCCCGCTGAAGTCCAACACTTCTGAGATTGGTATGCTGGTAGAATCCATTCATGAGACCAAACGGGAACTGAAAAAATATATTCATGATATTGACTCAAAATTATCAGAGATGGCCCAGGGAAATATGGACCTTGTGATTGGAGACGACTACCGGGGAGAGTTTTTACCCATTCGGGATGCAATGCGCCAGATCTTAGATTCCCTTAACCTGGCTCTTTCCCGTATCAATCTCACTGCAGAACATGTTTCTGAGGAATCCAGAAAAATGGCCTCTGACGCCGCTGTTCTCTCTAATGGCGTTGTTGCCCAGGCCTCTGCTGTTCAGGAATTATCTGCCAGCATCCAGGAATTATCCGTCCAGGTGGATCGTACCTCTTCTGATGCAGATACCGCTCAGAAATGTTCCACAAGCGCCGCCGCCCTTCTTCTTGCAAGTAATGATAAGATGGAGGACCTGACCGCCGCAATGAACGACATTTCCAACGCTTCCCAGGAAATCGGCGGAATTATCAAAACCATTGAAGATATTTCTTTCCAGACCAATATCCTGGCTTTGAATGCCGCAGTGGAAGCTGCACGTGCCGGAGAGTCGGGAAAAGGCTTCGCAGTTGTGGCTGAAGAAGTACAGAGCCTGGCCAATAAAAGCTCTGCTTCCGCAAAGGATATTACAGAATTGATCGAAAATTCCATTCGAATGATCAAACACGGAACCGAATTGACTGCAGATACCACCAGTTCCCTGGCCGATGTTATGGTAGGCGCAAAACAAGCAACGGATCTGATCGAACAGATCGCAGGTTCCGCCACTCAGCAGTCCCAGGCACTCCATCAGCTCACCGCAGGCATGGAACAGATCGCAGGCGTTGTACAGACCAATGCCAGCACTGCTGAGAAATCTGCCGCCTCTGCTCGAGAACTGCAGAATCAATCAGAAGAATTAAAAGTCTCTGTACATAAATTCCGTCTGCGCAAACATCATTAATGAAAGGCTGGACAATGTTATGAATCCATAACATGAAAAAGGGGCCGTTGCAAAATATGGCAGTTCTACAAGATATGGTTATAACAGCAATCATATTTGCACATTATCTTGTAGGAATCTGCCATTTTGCAACAGCCCCTTTTATCCTATCATTTTATCCCGTTCTTTTCCGCCGATGGATATTTTTTGGTCGGCTCTTTTATGTCAAATGAGTATTTTTCTCTCAGCTCTTTTATGCCAATGGGTATTTTTCTGTCAGTTCTTTTACCATTCCGCGTACTTCTTCAGAAGCCGCCTCCCCTTCTTTGATCATTTTAGCAATACACTCTGCCACTTTATCCATATCTGCCTCTGTAAATCCTCTGGAAGTGATAGCCGGTGTTCCCAGTCTGATTCCGCTGGTCACAAAAGGAGATTTGGGATCGTTGGGAATGGTATTCTTATTACAAGTAATGTTAACAGAATCCAATAATTTTTCCAATGCTTTTCCGGTCAGATCGTAAGGAGTCAGATCTACCAGCATCAGATGATTATCTGTTCCATCGGAAACCAGCTTGATTTCACGATTCTTCAATCCCTGGGCCAATGCCTGGGCATTTTTTATAATATTCTGCTGATATGTCTTAAAACTGTCGTCTAACGCCTCTTTCAAACACACTGCCTTAGCTGCAATCACATGCATCAGAGGACCGCCTTGGGTTCCTGGGAAAATAGCTTTGTTAAAGTTGAACTTGTCTGCCATCTCCTGGCTGGCAAGAATCATACCTCCTCTTGGCCCCCGCAGCGTCTTATGGGTAGTGGTGGTTACCACATGAGCATAGGGAATGGGGCTTGGATGAAGCCCTGCTGCCACAAGTCCTGCAATATGCGCCATATCTACCATCAGATAGGCTCCTGCTTCCTCTGCAATCTCACGAAAACGTTTAAAATCAATGGTTCTGGCATAAGCGCTGGCTCCGGCAATGATCAGCTTCGGCTTACATTCCAGTGCAGTCTCACGAACTTTATCATAATCAATAAATCCTTCATCATTGACGCCATAAGGTACAATATTGAAATAAGTTCCGGAAAAATTTACAGGACTTCCATGAGTCAGATGTCCGCCATGATCTAAATTCATTCCCATGACAGTGTCTCCCGGCTCCAACATGGCAAACTGTACCGCCATATTTGCCTGAGCGCCAGAATGAGGCTGTACATTGGCATACTCGCATCCAAACAACTCTTTTGCCCGTTCAATGGCCAGATTTTCCACAACATCCACACACTCGCAGCCGCCGTAATACCGCTTTGCCGGATACCCTTCTGCATATTTATTAGTCATAGGACTTCCCATCGCTGCCATAACTGCCTTGCTGACCCAATTTTCAGATGCAATCAGCTCAATATGGCTGTTCTGTCTCTCCATCTCCGCGGTGATCGCTTCCGCCACCTGGGGATCTGCTTTCTTTACTTCCTCAAATGAATACATTGATTTTTCTTCCTTTCTTTTGTTAATATGTACACTTTGCTATTTTTTTAACATAGCTAAGAAAAATATCCCCGTCTGAACTGCCAGAATTACAGGCATTCCCACTACAAAATTCCAATGTCTGGTTTTATGGCGGAATGCATACATTCCCACCCAGGCTCCCATACTTCCGCCCAGAATACCTATGCCAAACAAGGTCTTTTCTGAAATTCTCCATCTTTTGTTTTTTGCTTTCCATTTATCCAGTCCCATCAATAGAAATCCTATAATATTGATCAGGATTAGATAGAACATGATTCCATATTCTATTTCTGTCATTTGTCCCCTCGTTTCTGCCCGCCGGAATTTTCCATTCTTCCATTCTGGCTTGGCTCTTCTCTCACTCTTCTCCTAACTTCAGAGCGATTACCACCCCCGCCGCCAGAGCAAAAACTCCTGTTAAAATTGCCACTGCATTGATAGCACCGAACTCATTCATCAACAAAATAGCAATAGGAGAAGCCACAATCAGACCAATAATAGCCCAATAAGCATGTTCGGGGAACTTTTCAAATATAATCTCAATCACTTTGGCAATGGCAAAAATTCCTATTACCACGCCAATCCCAAAGGGAACCAGCACCAGGCATCCCTCTAAAAGTCCTGGCACATTAAAATCCAAAAGATTATCAATAAAACGGTTGATCTCACTTAAAACAGGATTGTAATATCCCATCAGCATCAACATCATAGAACCGCTGACGCCGGGAATTACCATAGTAGCCGAAGCCACAATTCCAACACCAAACAATTTAATCACATTTAGCAGGTTAAAACTCAGATCGGCTGCCGCTCCCTCTCGCTCTCCCATCACTGCCAGCCCTACTACCATAGCAAAAAAGAGCAGACAGGCCAGAAGATGACCGGCCCGGATGGTCTTTCCCTTTACCTTTTTGGTCATTGCCGGAAGGCCGCCCAGAATCAGACCGATAAACAGCAGATTGGTCTGAAAGGGAATATTTTCAAACATGATCTCAATAATTCTGGCCAAAGCCACCACCCCAAGGGCCGCTCCGATCACAATGGGAATCAGTACTTTCATGCTTTCCTTAAATTCGGAAAACAGATGGGTTGCCGCATGGATCATCTTGTCATAAATCCCCATGGATACCGCCATGGTGCCGCCGCTGACGCCAGGAATGATATTTGCCACTCCGATGACAACGCCTTTTAAAATCATTCGAATCATAGACTCTCTCCTAACTTTCACTTTAAATAGTCTTCCAGAAAACCAAGTAAAACATCCATCTCCTGATCCGTACCGATGGAAATCCGCAGATAATTATCAATTCTGGGTTTTTGAAAATAACGTACGTAGATGTCTTCTTTCTTTAACGCCTCAAAGATCTCTTTTGCCGGACATTTTGGATGGGATGCAAAGATAAAGTTGCTCTTGGAATCTGCAAACACAAACCCCAATCTGTGAAGCTCTCTCTTGGTGCGCTCTCTGGTATTTATTATTTTCTGTAATGTCTCTCTGAAATATGTATCGTCCTTCAAGGCTTCCACACCTGCCGCCAAAGCTGTTACATCCATGGTATAAGAATTAAAAGAATATTTCACGTCATTGAGATATCGAATCAGTTTTTCATTTCCCATGGCATACCCGATCCGCATACCTGCAAGGCTCCTGGACTTGGAAAAGGTCTGTACCACCAGCAGATTTTCATACTTCGGAAGTAATGATACCGCAGATGTCCCTCCAAAGTCAATATATGCTTCATCAATTATTACAATTACTTCTGGATTTCCTGCAATGATCCGCTCTAATTCTTCCAGAGGTTTCTCCACTCCGGTAGGCGCGTTGGGATTAGGGATCACAATACCGCCGCAGTCCCTTAGATAATCCTCCGTAAGAATCTGAAAATTCTCATCCAGAGGCGGACACTCATAGGGAATTCGGTATAAATCCGCCCACACATCGTAAAAAGAGTAGGTAATATCTGGAAACAGCACAGGTTTTTTACTGTTAAAAAAGGTTAAAAAACTCATGGCCAGCACATCATCTGATCCCACCCCCACAAATACCTGCTGTTTGGGCAGGCCATAGTATTCTCCAATGGCTTCCACCAGCACACCGGCTGCCGGGTCTGGATACCGTCTCAGACTGTCCAGGTCCAACTCTCTCAGCGCTCTTGCTGCCCCTGGAGCTGGGGGATAGGGGTTTTCATTGGTATTTAACTTAATCATATTGGGGCGGTTCGGCTGTTCCCCTGGTGTATAAGGTACTACTTTACGCACATAATCTTCCCATGTCTGCATCTCTATTCCTCCCGATATTCTTCTGCCAGTTTCTCAAAAGCCGGCAGGGAACGCAAAATCATCTCATAGGAGACACAATAGGCCAGCCTTACATAGCCGGGACAGGAAAAAGAACTGCCTCCTACCAGCAGAATATGATATTTTTTGGCCTTTTCCACAAATTTCCTTTCTTCCGGTTCCGGGGATTTAAGAAAGAGGTAAAAGGCTCCCTGTGGTTTCACGCAGGTAAATCCCAGCTCCGTCAGCTTTTCATAAATCAATTTCCGATTTCTGTCATAATAGGCCACGTCAGTCCGTTCATTCAGAGATGAGACCAATGCTTTCTGCATCAGAGAAGGAGCGTTGACAAACCCCAAAATTCGATTTGCCACTGACAGCCCGCTGACAGTCCTGGCACAGTCCGCCATCTGGGGACAGACTGCAATATACCCGATTCGTTCCCCTGGAATGGACAAGGATTTGCTGAAAGAATAGGTCACAAAGGTATTGTCATAATAATTTGTCAAAAAGGGCACTTCCATTCCATCATACACCAATTCCCGATAAGGCTCGTCAGACACCAGGTAAATCTCGTGATGGTATTCCTCTTGCTTCTGCTCTAAAATATCCGCTATTTTCTGAATGGTTTCCCTGGAATAGATCACGCCAGTGGGATTTACCGGATTGTTGATAATCAAAGCCTTCGTTTTCTCTGTAATCTTTGCTTCCAGATCTGTCAGATCCGGCTGAAAGGTAGAAGTATCCGGCCGAACTTCCCGAAGGGTCCCCTGATGATTGGACACGTATCCCCGATACTCTCCAAAATAAGGAGCCAGGGCCAGCACCTCATCTCCTGGATCTAAAATAGTCTTAAATACCACGTTCAAAGCTCCGGCAGCTCCCACTGTCATCACAATATTGCTTTCGTCAAACTTTGTGTCAAACCGCTGATTCAAGTTTTCTGCCACCGCCCGCCGGGTTTTTGGATATCCGGCATTGTCCATATAGCCATGAAGTTCCAGGGCATTTTCCTGCTGCACTGCCTCTATAATAGCCTGATTATACTTTTCCGGCACCGGCGTCATGGGATTCCCCAGACTAAAATCATATACATGTTCGGAACCGACTTTTTCTGCCAGTTCCTTTCCTTCCAGAAACATAGCGCGAATGGCAGAACTGTTGGCGATTTCCTGCTGCATCTTCTTTGCTATCATAAGCCTTCCTCCTTGCTTTTCCTTTTCCAGACACCCTTCTTCCCTTTTATCGGACTTCTTCCAGCAGCCATTCTTTGATTCCTTTTAATGCGCGGGCTGCCGCTCCTTCTTCGTAAGCCGGATGCAGGTGCGACTGTTTCATTAACTGGCCATATCCCAGGGAGGCTCCTGTCTCACAGAATTTCTGGTAATCTTCCCATGCCTGCCCTGGATCTTGTTCCATCCGCTCCTGGAATTCCAACGCGCACATTTCAGACAGCACATAGCTGATCAGATATTTGGGAAACATAAATATCCCCATATTGCTAAACATCATAGCTCCCTGACGGATCTCCTCTGCAAATTCGCTGATATCCACATCTGGATGAAATTCCTGAAACTTTTTGTTGTATGTTTCACACCGTTCTTCCAAAGAAGCCTCCGGATGTTCATACAGCCACCCTTCATATTCATCTGTCATGGTATAAAACAGCATGTCTTCTATGATATCATGACGATGCATAAAGAGAAATTTTTCTGCATCTGCCCCAAAAAATTCTTCTGCATAGGGATAAGCAAACAATTCCATGGTCTTAGAGGGAATCTCCACCAGATCATTGGCCATCCAATAATATTCTGTCAAAGGCTGCTTTTTCATGGAACAATAAGCCTGATATGCATGGCCCACTTCATGAGTCAGCACAGACACATCCGCCATGGTGCCGTTGGAATTGGCAAACACAAAAGGAACGCCCGTACGATTTAAGGAGGTGCAGAATCCCAGCCCTGTAATCTTATTTCTGGAAAATTCAGCATCTAAAAGCTCATGGTCTAACATGTCGTCATAAAATCTTCCGATCTCTTCTCCCAGCCCATGATACATGGTTCTGGCCGCCTCATACAGTTTTTTCAAATCTCCTGCCGGCTTTGGATTACCGTCTGGAAAGACCAATGTATTATCATATATTGTCAGATTTTCTAATCCCAGCCTTTCTTTCTGCCGCTGAACCAGAACCTTTCTCAAAGGCAGAGCTTCTTCTTTGATCTGCCTGCGGAAAGCTGCCAGCTCCCGCTCTCCATATTCTCTTCTTCCCTTTTCCAGATTCATATAGTCCAGATAACTGTCAAATCCATTGGCTTTGGCAATCTCCCGGCGCAGCTTGATCAATTCATCTAAAATCTCTGCAAATTCTTCTCTCTTGGCAAGATAACCCTGATACATTGCCTGAATACATGCTCTGCGGACATTTCGGTCTGTATTCTCCCGATAAGGCCGAAGCTCCCCTTCGCTCAAACTCTTTCCCTGAAACTCAAATCTAAGCCCTGCCTTTAACTGCTGATACCGGGCGGTCAGTTCCTGTTCCCTGGCCTGCAGCTCTTTTCCTTCTGCAAACAACTTGTTATCCCGATCCAATCCCCGAAGAAATTCCGGTCCAAATTCTTGGTTGATATTTTCTGCAAACTTCGAAGAAATCAAAGCCTGATTTAATTTCTTACTATCCCGCAGGGCCTCCTGGCGGCTCTGTTCCACAAATTCCTCTTCGTAATATTTGTCAGTAGAGTCCTGATACATACGAATCATAGCCAAAGTCTGATTTTCCCCTACTTCTTTCTGAAGTTCCTGGTGTTCCATCAGCACTCTCTTAACTGTCTCATAATCCTCTGCCTGAGCGATCTGTTCTGCAAAGTCATCTATTTTTCTCTGGATTTCCTCAGAATCCATTCTTTGATAAGGAATATCTCTAAATTTCTCATCTTTTTTCATTTTTCTCCTCCTAATTCTCCCACCATCCATGTACTTTACCACAACTGTCTTTCATTCTACCATTAATAAACTCAAAAAAAAAGCGTCTGCCGCAAAATACAGACGCTTTTCTAAACTAAAGTGATTGTTTCTTCCTATGGCGGTAACCGTCCTAAAATCTTTGAATCACATCCAGAGCCGGTAATGGACGCCCCTCATAGTCAAACAATGCTTGATTGGCCCATTCATTGCCGCAGGGTCCCGGATCTTTCATATATTTCAGGGAGGCCTCTGTTGCCCAGCCGCTTCCTGGCACTGGAATCCACCCTGGTTCCCAATAAAAGAATCCTTTTCCAAGGCCATTTTTCACATTCCGTATCCGTTTCATAAAGTCTGCCATAAAATCGGCCTGCCCCTGTTTCGTCATAGGATACTCAATTTTCTTTACCAGCTCTGGCCGGGTGGCCATTCCCTTCCGCTGGAAAGGCTCTAATTTTTCATAGGAGGCATAGTCTTCCATGGTATATCCCATAGAAACTTCCGCCACTACCAGTTCCTTTCCGTAACGTCCGGCAATATCATTCATATTATACTCCAGATCTGCCAGGGAACCATGCCAGAATGGATAGTAAGACAGACCGATGAGATCGAAATCTGCTCCGTCGTTTTCAAAATAATTGTCAAACCACTCCCGGTACAACCGGTTATTTCCACCATTGTCCAAATGAACCATCACTGGAATATCCCTGTCTATCTCTCGTACTGCATGAATTCCGGCGCTGACAAATAAGGCAATATTTTCAAAATTCGGACGCTGTCCATCCGGCCACAGCAGTCCATTGGACAACTCATTTCCCACCTGGATCATATCGGGAAGGAGACCCTCTCTCTGAAATTCCTGAAGAACTGCCTTGGTATAATCATACACTGCAGATTCCAGGCGTCTTCCTGTAAAATCCGCCCAGAGCTTGGGTTTGATCTGTTTCCCTGGATCCGCCCAGAAATCACTGTAGTGAAGATTCAGCAGAATGTCCATGCCTCTCTCCCGCACCTGTCTTGCCAGCTCTAAAGCAGCCGCCATATCATTGGTGCCGGCCCCATATGGTTCTCCCTCTGGAGAGTAAGGATTGTTCCAGAGACGAAGGCGGACCGCATTCGTTCCGTATTCCAGTAATATGGACAGCAGATTCCGCTCGTCTCCATCTTTATCGTAGAATTTTGCTCCCAGATGTTCCAACTCCAGAAATGAGGAGACATCCATTCCCTTTATAAATTTTTTCTCTCCAATCTTCCCCATAATCTCTTTCCTCTGCGTCAGTCAAAATCAAATTTTGTGATCCGTTCTGCCATGGCCCGGTAGCGGAACCGCACCATCTCATTTTTTTCCAGCACATCTTTTTCACTTCCAGTATACTGGCAGCGGATACAGTAATATTCCTCTTTTTCTTTATCATAGAACATATCAATGTCCAGATCCCGCATAAAGCAGGAAGGACATCTGTAATTTAATCTGCCTTTTCCAGATTGAGCCATGTTGCAAATACCTCCTTCTCTGATATTGTTTTCGTATAACCCAGCGTAAACATAGGAGAAAATGCATAACCTTCTCTCACATAGCCCAGAGCGTCTTTGTCTGAGGGCGTCAGAGACACTTTCGTCTCAATAGCCGGAATCACTGCGCTGACTGCATCCGCCCCCAGAAGCTGCGCCTCCCTGCACTTGTATTCATAGGAAATCGTCTTTTCCTCTTTTCCCTGGCATTTTAGGGTAATTCCTGTCATGTCCTCTGGATATTCCGTGGTTCCGTAACATGCCACCATATACTCGTTCAGCTCTACTTCTGCCTCTGGATTGCTCATCTCTAAAATCCTGCGTTCTATCTTAACGCTGGAATTTCCCTCTTCAAAATAAATCTTTGTCTGAAGTTTTACCGTCAAATCATAAAACTCGATTTCCACTGGATCCAAAGTCAAGATCCTGTTCTTTCCTTCCTGGGAAAAATGCGCTTTGGTCCGGCAGAGGCACAGATCCACTTCTTCTCCATTGTAGGAAAGTTTTGCGCTTCGAACAGTACCTTCTCCGGCATAATGGGTAAAATAACCCGCGCGGTATTTTTCCTGAATCAAAAATGGATAAGAGGCATCTTGTACATGCTTAGTTCCGATTCCCACCGGCCATTCCAATTTTGCCGCATAGGGACGCAGGTCTACAATGGCTCCTCCCTGATCCATATTGACGCATACTCTCATATAGGGATCGCAGTACCAGAAAACTTGTTTATCAGAACCATATAAGATATCACGCCACAGAGCGCATTCCGGTTCCGTGTAGCTTTTCTTCTCACGGTAATAATCTGCAAATTCCGCCATAGTCATATCAATGAGCTTGCCTTCTTTTTTCAGTTTTCCATAGTAAGCGCAGCCATCCGAGTAGGATTTTTCCAGCAGTTCATAGGGAGCCTCCCAGCGTCCCATTTTATTCATCCAGCCTGGTCCCACAAACATCATATTATAGGCGTAACCATTGTTGTATTTCTCCAAAGAACGGTATTGGTCAATCAGATTATACAAATAGGGGTATTCCCAAGTCTGACTGTCATAGATCATGCCCCGGAGTACGTTCTGAGGATGAGTACCAAAATTGGAGCCATTTCCATCATAACATGCCAGCAGATCTCTGGAAAGGTGGGGAATCGCAACAATTCCACTGTCTTCCGCCTCATTTGCCGCTGGAGCATGGGTGTTTTGTTTCGAAGGAATCCAGGGTGCCCAGGGGCCTCCGTCAAACAGCGTATACCAGGAATTATTGCAGGTATGGTATGCCTTTGGTCCTTCCTCCCAGCAGGTCGCCACCGCACATTTTACAGAAGGGTATTTTTCTTTGATATAGTTGGTCAAATCCGCATCCATGTAATAAGATCCGGTGGACTCTGGATAAAATCCAAAACTCTGGTAAAACTTTTCAAACACATCGTCTACGATAGATTTTTTGTCTTCCATAGAAAACATCCAGATACAGAAATCTTTCGTGTTGTACTTTTCACGAAATTCCTTGCAGGGCAGCCCCAGCAGAGAAAGGGCGATCTCATCCCCGTATGTTTCATGATCTGCCTTGGCGAGAGCCACTGCTTCCTCATTAAACAGACTTGCATATGTCATCTGAATCGTTGTCTTTAAACCATTTTCATGGGCCAGCCTCTGCTGAGTCTTAAAAATGTCAAGGGATTCTGTCAGCAATGCTTTTCTTCCAATATCCTCTGCCTTTCCATGGCCGGTTACTTTTTCTGCGTATTCCGGCACCATTTCTGGACGGTGGATAATATTTACTACAAATTGATCCATTGATTTCTATTCCTCCTTTATATTCCAGTAAAACTGAATGTAAATTTCATAGGCTGGCTCACGTCGATCAGGTATTCAGGATGTACTTTTGCCTGCCAGCTGTCGTCTCCGCCGATTCCCATCTGCTGAGAGGAAAGACGGACTACGGTATAGTGAACTTCCGGCAATTCGTAAGGGTGCATTGCACACTCCATCTCGTGGGGCGTATAGGGCAATGCGGAAAAGTTCATCTGGTCTCCGGTAAAGAGCATTCCTCTTCCTTGCTGATCTGTGATCTTGGCCCAGCGCACTTCTGTTTTATTGCCGCATTCCTGGGGAACTAAGTATTTCGCCATATTGTCCATGACTTTATTTCGATATACTCCCAGTTTCGCTCCATGTTTCCGGTCTGCGTAAGTCTCAGCCGGACCGTTGCCATACCATTCTACATTCTCATAATCTGCATTGAACTTAAACATCACGCCGAATTCCGGCATATCCCCTAATCCTTTTACTGGATCGTAGGACAAGGTGGTGGTAATGGTGCCGTTTCCAAAGACTTCATAGGACAGGCTGCACCGGCTTACCGGATTGGTGGCCATGGTATAATAATAAGTGATCACCGCACTGTGTTCTTTTTCTTCCAGGGATGGATTCTCTTTTTGTTCCTCGTCTGGTTTTTGATACAGACTGGCAAGTTTCCACTGTCCATAGCGTCCCATCATATCATTGCCGTTATCATTGTCAATCGGCGCCCGCCAGAAATTAGGCATTGGAATCTTTTCAATCATTTCTCTGCCGCCATAGCGGTAAGACACCAGTCCGCTGTTGAGATAGCTGAACATGCATTCGAAGTTCTGCCCTCGGACACCAATATTTAATTTTCCTTTAATTACCGTAATCTCCTCTGTAATCTCAGGCTTCTCTTCCTCGACTTTAAATACTCCCTGTCCAAAGGCAACCTCGTGGCCCACAGGCGCCCAGTCTGTCTCTTCTTTCAGGCGGAAGGATACGGTCACTGCATATTCCCCTGGTTTTTCCGGCAGCGTCACCGGCAGATCATAGGTCTTCTCGCTGAGAGGTTCCACCTCTGTGATCAGTTTTATCTGTTTTAATAATTTCCCCTCTTTTTCCAGCAAAACCACACAGTCAAATTTTCCTGTGCTCACAAAAAGGTTTTTATTCTTGATCCGCACGCTATTTTTAGAAACTTCTGCAGTAATATTTTGATAATTAAATTTTACTTCCTGCATTTTAGGAGATTCGTCTCGTTCTCCCCCATAGACAATTCCGTCTCCGCTGAAATTATAATCGCAGGGATGATCTCCAAAATCCCCTCCATAGGCTTGGAATTTTTTCCCATAACGATCCTTTTTCTCAATGGACTGATCCACATAATCCCAGATAAATCCGCCCTGATACAAAGGTTCGGTATCGGTCAGATCTGTATATTTGTGCATGGCCCCGCAGGAATTTCCCATAGCATGGGTGTACTCACAGCAGATAAAAGGTTTGCTTCTGTCTTTTGCCAGGAAGCTCTGAATATCTTCCACAGAAGGATACATCTGGCTCTCCATATCGCTGGTATCATTGTAACTGCGGTCATGGAAAACACCCTCGTAATGTACCAGTCTGGTATCGTCCAGCTTTCGGAACAACTGAGACATTTCATAGATTACGCTTCCGCCAAAGGCCTCATTTCCACAGGACCAGATCACAATGGAGGGATGATTTTTGTCCCTCTGATAACAGGAATTCACGCGATCCAGCATCATAGGTTCCCAGTCTTTGTGATTGCCTGGAACCGCCGCCTCGGCATCTGCCTTTCCACGTTCAATGGGCTCCCAGGAACCATGGCTCTCTAAGTTATTCTCTGCAATCATATACAGGCCATATTTATCGCAAAGTCCATAAATCCTAGAATCATTGGGATAATGGCTGGTACGGATGGCATTGATATTGTTGCGCTTCATAGTCAGAATATCTTTAAGAATTTCCTCATCCGACACTGCTCGTCCCGTTTTGGAGCTGAACTCATGGCGGTTGACTCCCTTAAATACAATCCGCTTTCCATTAATGCACATAATATGATCCATCATCTCAAACCGCCGGAATCCCACCATCTGGGGGATGATCTCTAAAAGATTGCCTTCTGCATCCGTCACTTCAAGCAACAATTCATAGAGGTTGGGCTCTTCTGCACTCCACAAAAGAGGCTCTTTCACAGGAATCGTAAGGGCAACAGCCTGTCCTATTTCCGCCCTTGTCTCTGCCACTACTCCCTCGCTGTCTTTCAGCTTTACAAAAACTTGTCCCCTTCCAGATCCTTTGAAACAGACTTCCAGATCTGCATCTTTGTACTGATCATCCAGCAATGTTTTTACCTGCAGATCCCATATATGAGTTTGAGGCACCGTATAAAGATAGACGCTTCGATAGATTCCAGAAAAACGGAAAAAATCCTGGTCCTCACACCAGCTTCCGGCTGTCCATTTAAACACCTGAACTGCCAGTTTGTTTTCTCCCTCTCTCAGATAGGGAGTCAGCTCAAATTCGGAAGGGGTAAAACTGTCTTCACTGTATCCCACATAAGTTCCATTGAGCCACAGGGCCATACCGCTCTCCACACCCTGGAAAGAAATATACACCGGCTTTCCCTGCATCTCCTGAGGAATTGTGAAATATTTCACATAGCTGGCCACAGGGTTAAAGTAGGAAGGGATCTCTCCTGGTTCAATCTGTTCTCTTCCATCCCAGGGATATTGTACATTGGCATACTGGGGCACGTCATACCCTTCCATCTGAATATGAGCTGGCACCCGGATATCTCCCCAGCTCTTGCAGCCATAATCCTCCGCCTCAAATCCCTTCACTGTCAAATCATAATTTTTTGCATAAGAAAACTTCCACAGTCCATCCAGAGAATACCGGAAGCTGGTTTCCCCCTCTTCCAGTTCTTCCATGGACCCATAGCAGATATGGTCTGAATGGGCTTCCAGACAATTCTCTTTAAAAATAAGCGGATTCTTTACCTTTTCAAAGTCAAATTGCGACATATTTTACCTCCTGATTTCTATTTCCAGAACAAAGCGGACAGGTCCGCTTCAACTCCCTGAATCCCTCACTCATGAGGGCCCTGGACGGTTTGCTGCGCCGAGCACAATTGCGAAGCAATCTTTTACCTCTTGTGCGAGTGCGCATATTATTTTTATCTTATAGGAATATACTTTCACGCTTTAGCGGGACAAGGTCTTTCCTATAAGGATTCGGGTGTCAAAAGGGTGCGATGCACCCACTCTATACCATATATTGATGTGCAAGCAAGCTTGCAATAGCAATATATGGTATGAGTGCAGCGCCAAAGGCGTTTTTGACACCCTAATCCTATAAGATAAAAAAAGGACTGTTGCATGAAAACTTCTCATGCAGCAGTCTCTTTTTCATTTTAAATGATTATTTTGTCAAACTGACAAGCCCGCTCAATGCAATAACAACGTAATATGTTTCCCTAAATTACTTGTGTTTTCAGAAAATAACGACAACTTAATCTTCAATCTCAGCAATACATACTACCTGGCTGGAATCTAATCCTTTGATCCGAAGAGGTGCGTTGAAGAATCTTGTGATCTTTGCGCCCTTTGGAATCTCTGACAAATGCATATCTTCTACTCCAGTTACAAATTTTCCGGTGTAATATCCTAACATATGTCTGTGGCAGTCTGGCGGAAGTTCCCCTTCTGGACACTTAGAAGAAGCAGATCCAATTGCGAGGAAGTCCATTCCCACACCTTTCAGATTCGGGAAGGTCTCTGTGAGATAATCCCCAGCATCTGGCGCAATGTATGCCCCTTCATTCTGGTACAGATTCTGATTGGTATCGCGATACTGCTCCATTCCGGTACGGATCAATGCAAAAGAAACTTTGGACAAAGTATCTGCAAATGGTTCTAAATCTGCTTTGTGGATTCCCTCTGCCGGTCCTTTTGGAATATCTAAAAGCGCTACTTCTGTGTGGCAGAAGTACTCAATGGGAAGTTCATTGATGTCTAATCCGTCTTTTACAAAGTGACGAGGTGCATCCATATGAGTACCGCAGTGATTTGGAAGCTCTGAAATAAAACTGCAGAATGGGGTTTCCTCGGACACGTCTGTACATTGTTTGGTAGATACCACTGGTTCTCCGGGCCATGCATATCCATCGGGATCTAATGGGTGTGATAAAAACATAAACATAATCATTTCCTCCTTAATAAATAAATTTTATATAAAAACCATTCTCTCAAGATGGCTCTTATTTCATCAAAATTTCTGCTGCTTCTTTTAAAGTGCTCACTTCTCCCACGTTTCCTGGGAAAATTACGTAAGGCGTCAGCGGGAATTTACTTTCCTCACCGGTCTGCCAAACAGGAATTCCAGGCTTAATCTGTCCAAGGACGTTGGCTCTCTGCACTGCCAGGGCTTTGGTTCCCACATCAGAAGATGTGATTCCTCCTTTTGCAATGACAAAGCTGGGAACGATGGACAATCTTCCAACCAATGACTGCACCGCGTCAGAAATCTTAACTGCCAGCCGCAGATTATCTTCCTTATCATCTGTATCTGCTGTGATCAGAGCTCTTGTAGTATAGACGCAGACACTAGTTCCTGCCTTGATATATTTTTCTTCCAGGGCAAGGCAGCGTTCCACCTCTTTGGCAAATGCCTCTTCATCCCGCACTAATGTGGCGTCTAGTTCCACAAATTCCATGTTGGAAATCTCTTTTAACATTTCCAGCTGTTTGGTGGTCTTCTCGGTGTGGGAACCTACTACGACAATCCCACCGTTATCTATCTCTTTTACCACCATCTGTTCTCTGGTGAGCAGAGGCTGATCCGTCACGCCGCCCATAACTTTTACAATAGCCGCCGCTGTACGGAACACAAAAGTCTTGCCCTTTGCCATGGCCCGGAACAATGCCACACAAAACACTTTTACATCCACATAGTCAATGGCGTTTACAATAATCTTATTAAAATCCTTCACTGCCATTAACTGTTCTTCTATCTTATCAATGTTCACTGCATGAATATCTTCCAGAGAAATTGCTGTCACGTTTTCCTTCTTATATGCCCCGCCGGTTTTCTCTTCCACGTATTCTTTCAGGTTAGAAGACTTGTATCCAAAGCTCTTATCCTTTGCAAATTCTGTCTCCGCTGCCGGAATCAGATCTTCTCCATCTTTTACGTAATGCACGTCTCCGATCGTAAAGCGTCCGCCTTCTTTAAAGAATGGGCAGAGAATCTCTCCGTCTGCCTTTTTGCCTGTGTTTTTTTCATAGGCTTCCTTCAGAATAATAGTCTCTAATGGGTAATGTCCCCGGAGAGTAGAATCGCTTCGGCTGATAAAAATATATTCTTTCCCGGCCTCTTTCGCCACCTCATCTACCACTGCCGCAATTTCCTTATGGGCCTTCTCTGTCTCTGCAGTGGTAAACCCTCTGGAATTAGTCAATATGTAAAACAGATTATTCTTTTCTGCAAATCCTTTGGCAATACTGTCCTTACTCCAATTGGTGTAAACAGAGATATCATGAACTGTCTGTACGCCAGTGGGGTCATCGTCCAATACAACAATTTTCTTATTGTTCTTCTCGATCTCTTTGGACAAAAGCGCATCCACTGCATTTTCATCAATTGCCGGATAGGACTGCAGTACATCAATTTTTAACGCCACAATATCCCTCCTAATCTTCTACCTTCTTTACCTGAACATCTGCCAATCCTTCAAAATACTGTACGATTCCGCAATGATCATCATTCATATGGCCGTGAATCTTAAGAGTCTGCAGAATCTCATACAACTGTGCAGAATAAGGAATTGGTACATCCAGAGAGTGGGCTGTATTCACTACATTTTTGATATCCTTGTGATTGATGGAAATCTTTCCTCCCGGTACAAAATTACGCTCCACAATCATGGGAATTTTTGCATCCAGTACCGCGCTTCCAGCTAATCCACCTCGAATAGCATTATAGACCTTCACGGGATCTGCTCCAGCCTTGGAGGCAAGTACAAATGCCTCTGACACAATGGCAATGGTATTATTGACAATAATTTGATTCGCCAGTTTTGTCACAGAACCGCTTCCGCTTCCGCCGATCAATACTGCAGAAGAGCCCATAATCTCAAAATATGGCGTCAATGCATCAAAATCCTTCTGATCGCCCCCTGCCATAAATGCCAATGTTCCGTTGATGGCTCCCGGTTCTCCGCCGGATACAGGAGAATCCACAAAACCCACTCCTAATTTGGCCAGCCCTTCATAACACTCTTTGGACTCCACCGGGGTCACAGAACTCATATCGCAGACTGTCTTTCCACTTGTGATGGTGGAAGCCACCCCGCCTTCTCCAAACAGAACGCTCTTAGAAATATCTCCATTAGGTAAGATCAGGAAGATCACATCACACTGAGCGCCGATCTCTCCATAAGTTCCCACTGACGCTCCTGCTGCTTTCACCTCTTCCACTGCCTCCTGATTCACATCACATACCATCAGGTCAATATTTCCTTTTAATAAATTCTTTGCCATAGGCTTTCCCATAATGCCAAGACCAATAAAACCAACTTTACTCATAGGAACCTCCTTCTCGCTTTTTGTATCCTTATCATACGATATACCGGTATATCAGTCAAGGGTTTATTGAAAATTTTTAAAATATTTTTTTCTCTTTTTATATTTTTGGTAATATTATACAAGAATTTCTATCTGCATATAAAAATAAACTGGGCAATCTCTCCTCAGTTCCCCTCCCCGCTGATATCAAGTAATTGTCACGAACTTTTTCTACCTTCCCCTGTGAAGATCGCTGAAGATCGCATAACTCCCTGATTTTTTGAATCAAATAATTATTTTTAGACAGAAATCTTTTTGCATCCCATTCAACTTTCTTTACATCATTCTCCGCTTCTTTCAGTCTTTTTAGCGTTTACAATATCAGTAATACAGATATAATCATCAAAATTTTCTTCTGAAACTGTAACATTGATGTTTTGCACCACAATTACTTTATTTTTTCTCATCCTTTTCCTCCCGTATAGCACTGATTAAAATCTTATTACTCATGTAGAAGTTAAATAGGAAGCACAATCTTTCCTAAAAAAGTTTTTGTGCTTCCTATTATTCTACAAGAGCTTTTTCTATTCAAACTTCTTACATCCTGCCTCAAGAAAAAATCTGCAAAAGTCCTGGAATAGTATCATTTTTCAATTCCTGAAAACCTGACCAGAATTTAGCAAATCTTTCAATTTCTTCTTCCCTCATGAGATCTTCTGGAAAAACAATCTCCTCTGGTTCAGCAAATTGCACCATTCCTTCGTACTCTGCAATTTCTTCTTTCTGGGTCTGATCAGCGGCCTTCATTCGAACAGTGGGAATTCCCTCCTCTCTCTCAAATTCCAGGGATATGTGATAGTTTTCCCGTTCTGTCTCAAAGCGGGGATTCCCCTGTTGTCCCTTTTCCCTGTCCATCTTCGCAAGACTGGAAAAACTATGCCAAGCAGAAGACTTTTGATCTTCCAGAATCACATTGATCTGAAGTATTTTCTCCAAATCCATCTGAAAAATCTCTTCGATCTGCTTTTGCGACAAAAAGGTTCCAGCATTCCAATCAGGCAGTGCTTTCCCCACCAAAGGATGAGCGCTCACCGCATTCTTCTGAATGGTTTCATAGAGCATTTTTACATTGAGCAGACTTTCCTCCTGACTAAAATAAACTTCCGTCACAGGATCTTCTACCCCTTCCCAGTATATCTCTGCGTATATTTTATCATCGCATACTCTTCCAACTGCTTTCCAGGATTGACTGTCTTCCGCTCCCAGACACCAGGAAACCGCCTCTATCAGCTTCCGCTGTTCCTGAGACAAATTTGCTTCCCGCGGCTTTATGGATACCTCATATTGAAAGTTCCCGAAATCTTTTACTCCATGAAACACACGGGCGCTTTGAATATAAGGCATGGCCCAGATTACAGTTCCGATCAAAAGAACTGCTAATACCGCTGCAATTCCTAAAATCATATACTTTTTTTTCATAATTCACCCACGTTTATTTCTGTGTATCAGGCGGAACAATCTTTTCCTGTCCGCCCATGTAAGGCCGCAGCGCTTCTGGAATTCGTACGCTTCCGTCTGCACAGAGATTATTTTCTAAAAATGCAATCAGCATACGAGGAGGCGCTACCACCGTGTTGTTTAGAGTATGGGCAAAATATTTTCCACCCTTTCCTGTTACCCGGATTTTTAATCTTCTAGCCTGAGCGTCTCCTAAATTGGAACAGCTTCCTACTTCAAAATATTTCTGCTGTCTTGGAGACCATGCTTCCACATCTATGGATTTTACTTTCAGATCTGCCAAATCTCCAGAACAGCACTCTAACGTACGTACTGGAACATCCAGAGAACGGAATAGATCCACGGTATTCTGCCACAGTTTTTCAAACCACATGGGAGATTCCTCTGGCTTGCAGACTACAATCATCTCTTGCTTTTCAAACTGATGAATGCGGTAAACTCCCCGCTCCTCAATTCCATGGGCGCCTTTTTCCTTTCGGAAACAGGGGGAATAGCTGGTCAGCGTCTGAGGCAGCTGTTCCTCATTTAAGATGGTGTCGATGAATTTTCCGATCATAGAATGTTCGCTGGTTCCGATCAGATACAGGTCTTCTCCTTCAATCTTATACATCATGGCGTCCATCTCTGCAAAACTCATCACGCCTGTCACCACATTACTGCGGATCATAAAGGGAGGCACGCAGTAAGTAAAGCCCCTGTTGATCATAAAATCCCTGGCATAAGAAATCACTGCAGAATGCAGTCTCGCAATATCTCCCATCAGATAATAAAATCCATTTCCGGCAACTTTTCTGGCGCTGTCCAAATCAATTCCATTGAACTTCTCCATAATTTCCGTATGGTAAGGAATTTCAAAATCAGGTACTACCGGATCTCCATAACGCTGAACCTCAACATTTTCGCTGTCATCCTTTCCAATCGGAACACTCGGATCTATAATGTTGGGAATTGTCATCATAATTTTTAAAATCTTTTCATCCAGCTCTTTTTCTTTTTCCGAAAGTACGGCAAGTCTGTCAGCTTCCGCCGCAACCTGCTTTTTAATCTCTTCAGCTTCTTCTTTCTTTCCCTGCCCCATCAATGCGCCGATTTGCTTGGAAAGCTTATTCCGTGCTCCGCGCAGATTGTCTGCCTCCTGCTGAGCCGCACGCTTTTCTGCGTCTAATGCAATCACTTCATCTACCAGCTCCAGCTTTTGATCCTGAAATTTATTTTTAATATTCTGCTTTACAATATCCGGATTTTCCCGTACAAATTTCATATCTAACATAATGATTTTCTCCTTATATTTTATATTTCTATTATTTTTTTGCAAACTGCTTTTAAACTGTTACCATCATATACCACTGGCTTTTATTTTTCAAGCCTGGTATTTCAAAAATAATTACTTCAATCTATACCTTTTGCTTTGTTCAATGCCTTCTGTTCTTCTTCTGAAAGCTGAATTTGACTTTCCCCTTTTACAATCTCTTTGATATAGGAATAGTTGCCTTCGTTGGCATAAACAGAATTTATTACAAATCCATTTTGCTGCTGATCCAAAAGGACGACCGCATAACTCAATTCTCCGCTCATTTCACGAAATGCATCATATTTTACAATTCCCATTTTTTGGTAAGTCATACTCTGGATTTTCTGCATTATCTGCATTTCCTGCCGTATCTCTCGATTTGCCTTATCAACTATCTGAACCTTTTCCATACAAGAAAGAAGCGTTTCTTCCAAGCTCATAGCATCCTTTCCTTCTAAAAAGGCTTCTATTCGCTTTTTTAGTTTTCTTGATTTACATAACATTACTATCATTAAAATAATCAATATGATAATAAGAAATGCCAATGCCAAAATATAATATGCTGGATCAATTCCTGTATATTGATATATATACTCTAGAATAGGGCTGTTCACGTTGCTTTCCTCCTGCCGTATCATATTAAACTTTTCTTATGTTTCTTCTATACCAATGTTTATCAACAAAAATTTAAATGCTCTCTTAATTTATACTTTGGGAACTATTTATAATTAAATCAATTATCCTTTCAAGATCGTCTCTGGAATAATATTCTATCTCAATTTTTCCCTTTCCTTTTGCTTTTTGATGAATGGATACCTTACTTCCCACTGCTGTTTTCATCTTCTCCTCTAAATCTGTATAGATAAAATCTTCTACAACGGATTCTGTTTTCTTTTCCTTTTTTTCCTTATGAAGATCTTTTACAATTTTCTCAACTTCCCGCACACTCAGCTTTTCGTCAAAAACACGTGCAGCTGTCAGGGCTTGTAATTCCGGATCTTCAATTCCCAATAATGCTCTTGCGTGTCCCGTTGTCAGCATATCGTCGATTACCATTTGCTGTACGCGTTCATCCAACTTCAGGAGGCGCATAGAATTTGTAACAGTTGTACGGCTTTTTGATACTCGTTCAGCAACCTCATCCTGCTTTAAATGAAACTCTTCTAACAAACGTTTGTAAGCAATTGCTTCCTCAATGGGGTTCAGGCTCTCCCTTTGAATATTTTCAATTAAAGAGATTTCTACAACCTCAATATCCGTATACTCTTTGATAATTACAGGTACTTCTTTTAGTCCTGCAAGCTTTGCCGCCCGCCATCTTCTTTCACCCGCAATAATTTCATAAAAGCCGTTCTTCTCCTGAACAATTAAAGGCTGTATAATTCCAAATTGCTTGATAGAATCTGCAAGTTCCATCAATGCGTCCTCATCGAATTGTTTTCTGGGCTGATCTTTATTCGGACCAACCTTTGATATTTTCACCTTCAATTCTATAGGCTTTTCTACTATCTTCTCTACTACTTTTTCAACTACTTTTTCTCTCCCTGACTGTGTCGTTTTTATTGTCTCAGGAATTAAACTATCCAATCCTTTTCCCAATCCGCTCTTTCTTGCTGCCACTTAACTTTCCTCCCTGTTTATTACTTCTTCCGCTAATGATCGATAACTTTCTGCTCCTGCTGATTTTGAATCATAGATTGTAATTGGATATCCGTGACTGGGAGCTTCCGCCAACCGTATATTTCTTGGGATGATCGTCGCATATACTCTTTGCTTTACATTTGCGCGTACATTTTCCACTACCTGCAATGAGAGATTTGTTCTTGCATCAAACATAGTAAATACAATACCCTCAATATCAAGATAAGGATTTAATCGTTCTCTTACCAGATTAATGGTGTGTATTAATTGGCTTAATCCTTCCAACGCATAATACTCACACTGGATAGGAACCAATACCGTATCAGCCGTAGTCATAGCATTGATAGTTAATAGATTCAAAGAAGGAGGACAATCAATTAAAATAAAATCAAATCTATCCTTAATCTTTTCAACTTCTTTTCGGATAATAAACTCTTTCTCCTGAATACCAATTAATTCTATCTCGGCGGCAGCCAAATCTACATTTGACGGTATAATAAATAGATTTTCAAACTCCGTATATTCAATACACTCTTGTATAGATATTTCTCCCAATATCAAATCATATA
Organism: Lachnospiraceae bacterium; assembly: GCA_022792535.1. Lineage (GTDB taxonomy): Bacteria > Bacillota > Clostridia > Lachnospirales > Lachnospiraceae > Petralouisia. The sequence continues at coordinate 333 of JAAWBG010000023.1, read as the reverse complement.
CCGTATTCTCTAATTGTGTTTTATCAATTCCAACACCGCTTGTTGCATTCCCCTGTGGATCTAAGTCAATCAAAAGAACTTGCTTATTTTTTTCAGCTAAGGCAGCTGATAGATTAATAGCTGTCGTTGTTTTTCCAACCCCACCCTTTTGATTAGCAATTGCTATCACTCTTCCCATAGTAAATCCATAATCCTTTCCTCTATGTTTCACGTGAAACATTTACAATTATCGTGTGTTTTTTATTATAGCACATACAATACAAATATAAAACAATATTTAAATAATCTTAATGTTTCACGTGAAACATTTTATTATATCCGTCAACAAATAGG
>JAAWBG010000022.1 GCA_022792535.1 Lachnospiraceae bacterium | reverse complement strand
ATATAAGCTAAAAAAAGTACAGACCAAAATCGAACTTTTGTTCTGTACTTTTTTATATCTTTTTATGATTCGTATTCCATTCTATCTCTGCCAGTCCAATTCCTTTCTACTCCATATTTCTGAAAATTTCTTCAACAACTTTATTTACATATTTTTCTTATTGATTCTCATCATAAATAGCTTTAGAAAAACTCAGATTATGATGCATGATCTGAGGCAATGACTCTAGTGTCTTGTCTCGTTGATATTTAGTGAAATCGCGCAGGATATTTGTTCATCTGTAAGGCGGATTTTCGACGGCGCAGCGGTGGCTACGGCTAAAAAATCTAACACGGCAGATAGGCAAATAGACAAGTGAGTTCGGCTAATTATCAACGAGACAAGACACTAGTGTTATTTCTATTACAAATTAGCAAAAGTTATAGTTTCTTTCTCTAATTCGGCCGCCACCTTATGGTTTACGTCTATGCGGCTTGTGATTTCCGTCATATCTATTACCAAATGCTGAGCGCTGTCCGCGACGCCGGAAATACCAAAAGCCCCGTCGTCAATAGCTTTTGTAATTGTTTCTATGGACGTCACGATTTCTGCCATGGAAACCCTCAAACGGTCAGTGTTGGCGTTAAATGCAGCCATAGCCTGGCGGATATAAGCGGCATCATCTTGGTATTGCTGTCCGCAGGCAACAAAGGAAAGAAATTCTTTCAAAATAGACTCCTCAATGTAATCCACAAGATTTTGGGAACTTTCAGAAAGTTTGTATACAGCATGGGTTACCGTTCCATTGATCTTTTGAATACGGTTTGCCGTTTCACTGCTGGAGGCTGCAAGCTGACGAATTTCTTCTGCTACTACAGCAAAGCCTTTTCCTGCTTCCCCGGCTCTTGCCGCTTCAACGGAAGCGTTTAAGGCAATCAAGTTTGTCTGGGAAGAAATTTCTAAAATATCATGGGTAAGACTGTTTACCTGATCCACGCTGCGGCTTCCTCCGATGGCTTCATTTAGAACATCTAAAATTTCTTTTATTTTGACGTTGGTGTTATTCAAGCTTACTTGGGCAGATTGTCCCATTTCTTCAGCCCGTGTGTTCATTTCATTGCAGTAGGAAGTGATTTTTCCGCATTCCTCAGCCATACTTTCTGCATCCTGCTGCACATTTTTGGCATTTTGATTGATATGGAAAGTATTATTTGCCACTTCCTGAATTGTTGCCGACAGTTCTTCAGCAAGAGCAGATAAATCCGTGGCGCTTTTGCTGGAAGTCTGTGTCCGCGATAAAACTTCATCAACCACGCTGCTAATACGCCCGGAACTTCCCCGAAGTGTCTCTAAAATATTTTTAATCGGCTTCACAACGGATCTCAGGATAAGAGAAATTGTGATAAATACAAGTATCATGCAGACAAGAGCGGATACACCGTTCGTAATCATAGAACTAAGGTAAACAGAAGAAAGCTGTTCTCTTGCCTGAGTTGTCCGGCTGCTGATGGAATCGTCCAAAAGAGCGATATTGTTTTCAACTGCGGTGCTGAAAGACGCCACATCACCATTGGCGCAGGCATAAGCATCCTGTGTTTTTCCAGACGCGCTGGCACATACGAGAAAAACAAGAGAGTGTTTTAGTGAATCATAGTCAGAAAGCAGAGCATTATAAGTTTCTCTGTCGTCATCGGTAATGTAAATCTCATACTTGGTCAGCATATCGTCCAGTTTTTTTTCTTCTTCTTTGATATCATTTACAAGGGTAATCATCGTATTATAATCTGTAGCCACAATATGGGACAACGCCAATTTATGTATGTTCATAACAGACTGGCGGAGTTTTGCCAGCTGGGTTTTTCCTTCCATATAGTTGTCCGCGATATTGGCGGCATTGTCATTGACGTTTTTGATATTGGAAACGGCAAGGAGATTTGATATAAGCGCTACCATTCCCAGCAGAACAATGGGTAATATTAATCGATATTTGATGTTCCATTTTTTCTTCATAATCCCTATATCCTCCAGACAAAATAGATATCTTTTCTATGGTGCGGTAATCCCTTCCACCATTACATCAAGCTGTTCCTGCAATTCTTTTCCTTCTGGATTTCCAGCAGCCATGTTTGCGGCAAATACTGATACCGGATCCCAGAAATTGCTTCCGATTCGCTGCAGACAGGAATATTCCGACTGTTCAATCAATGCAGTAATAGCAGGGGAATCCTGCACATCGGCAGATGCGGCGGCGTTTATGTTGGCGGGCCCCTGACCACGCATTTCAAAACGAAGCTGCTGGTTTTCTTCATTGGAAATCCATTCTGCCAGTCGTGATGCCCATTCATACTGTTTGGAATAGGCATTCACCCCAATTAATTTATAACCAGAAAAAGAAGCCATTTGTATTTGTCTGTCTGTACAGGTATAAGTAGGAAGTTTTGCGGCGCCATAATTCTCCCCCAGCGTATCTTTCATGGCAACCGCATTCCATACGCCGCTCACTCCTGCAATTACGGAGCCATCCTGAATTCCTGCAAGAAAGCCAGACTCTTCTGTGCTCAAAAAGGCAGGGCTGCTGGCAATCGAAAGCATGGCATTGGCAACATCTACCCCTTTGATATCTCCATCTGTTCCATTCCAGGTACAGTAATTTGTAATTCCGTCATCATTTAGCCCGACTTCCAAATCGGTATTGCCGAAAAAAGCGTATACATACCACGCAGAAGACCAGTCCATCGTAACTCTTTTTTGGTTTTCTTCCGCAATCTGCAGTATGCGGTCAAAAGTTTTTACATCTTCCTGATTAAAATACTGTTTATTGTAATACAGGAAGTAGCCGTTGTCCGCTGTCAAAGGATAAGCGTATAAAACATCCCCAACAGAAGCGGCTTCTATAGAACCAGGCAGATTTTCTGACTTGAGCTGATCCGCATTTTCTATGGGTTCCAAAGCCCCTGCCGCTACAAGAGCATTCAACTGATCATCGGCAAATGCAAAAACATCGGCTCCGGCTTCCAAATCTGCCAGCAAAGCGTCTTTGCAGCCTGCTTCGCTTTGAGCTGCAAATGTGATATTGAAATTTGCCTGTCCTTTGTATTCTTCCTGAAAACTTTCTATCATTTCCTGTAAAAGCGCTTCGTCTTCTTCTGCGCCCCAAAGGATCAGTTCTACATCTTCGCTTTTTTGCTGTATTTTTGTCTCATCAATATTTTTCTCGTCATTTTTTAATGCAGAGTCAGAATTTGTAATCTTGCCCTCTTTTCCTGCTTGGGCACATCCTGACAACACAATAGTCACTACCATGGCTGTAAAAAACATGCCTAATCTTTTGCTCATAATGTTTCAACCTCTCATTCTGTCATTTTTATCCACATTATTATAAATATTTTTTGATATAACATATAAGGCAAAAAAGTACAGGAAAATCAGAACTTTTGTTCTTTTTATTCTGTACTCTTTTCCTATTTTTTAATGAAAACATCATAAACTACATAAAATCTGCTTCCCAATCATTTCTCAGTTTTCACAATATCCAGCGCATTTTCAGCAGGACAGCAGCTATTCCTCTTTCAAAGACTCTTCCTGCAGCCGGTCAAATTCTGCCATGCATTCCTCCACAGAAGCTCCATTTAGCAGCTTAGATACAATATTGCAGGTATTCCCCCATTGTTCCACTTTCATATTAGCGTTGGACCCCAGCACATAAACATTGTCATTTACACGATCATTTAAAGGCTTTAACGCCTCAATACAATCCACCTGTACATTTTTAGAGGGAGAAATCACTTTGTTGGTCTCTGTATATACCTGAAGGGCCTCGTCAGAAAGCATCACATCCAGCACATTCATGGTGTCCTCCATATGCTCTGCATTTACGCTGACACTAAAACCCGTTATGGACACAACCGGCATCTGGCCGCGTTTGCTTGGAAATCCGATCACCTGCATGTTAAAATCTGGCTTCCCATAAGCAGTGTCTGCATTTGCCGCGCCCCAATAAGCCATAACGATGGGTGTTTTCTGAGCCAGAAAATCCGGTCCTTCCCCTTCAATCGCTTCATAAGTGTATGCCTTCTCTGCATCAATATAGCCTTTTTCCATTAATTCTTTCAGATACTCAAAACCTGGGCGCATGTAGTCGCTGTATTTTGCTTCTCCGCTGTTCAATGCGGCAATCTCCTGCTCCGTATTTTCTCCGTTGTACAAGTCTGCATATGCCTGAGCAAATACAAAATTTTCCAGCCACCAGCGGTTTGCACCAATAGGAGTTTCAATGCCATTTTCTTTAAATACCCTGCAGCATTCCAACATGTCTTCTGGCGTATCAGGCAGTTCCAGATTGTATTTATCAAACATATCCTTGTTCACAAACAGGCCATATACTACCACTTCCTGGGGAATCGACACCAGCTTTCCATCTACTGTATTGGCTGTCTTTACTACTTCTCTCAGGTTTTTTGCGCTGTCTAACACAGACAGATCCACCAGCTCTCCTTCTTCTCCCAAAATCTGAATCGTGTCCGGATTCAATAGATAAAAATCGTCCATATCGTTTCGAACCCGGTCCAAAGTCACTTCATCATAGGTTTTTTCCTGGTAATTCTCTGCTGTATAAGTTCTATATTCCACCGTTACTCCCAGTTTTTCTTCCGCCATTCCCACTGTGATGTCAAAAGCCGTTCTTGAAATATTTTCATTATCTGGATCTGACTTTTCCATTGGCGCAAACAATAAAACTGTTTTCATATTGGAGTCTTTTTCATCCGCAAGATTCTTTTCTAAAGTGCTGCTATTTGGTCCACAGGCTCCTGCTGCTGCAGCTATCGCCCCTGCCAGAAAAACAGCAGATATTTTATAAATCCATTTTCTCATTTCTTATTCCTTTCTATATATTGGCTTACCGTTTTCTTCAGCAGATCCATATCAACCGGTTTTGCAATATGAGCGTTCATACCTGCATCCAAAGCATCCCTCACATCCTCTGCAAAGGCGTTGGCTGTCATAGCAATGATCGGCACTATCTCTGCATCCTGGCGGTTCAAAGCGCGAATTGCTTTCGTGGTCTCATAGCCATTCATATTCGGCATCTGAACATCCATTAAAATAGCGTCAAACTTACCCGGAGCCGCATTTTTAAACTGCTCTAAAGTTGCCTGACCGTCTTCCGCAATCTCACAGGAAGCTCCTTCCAGCTCCAAAAGCTGGGCTAAAATCTCTGCATTGATCTCATTATCTTCTGCTACAAGAAAATGGTATCCTTCCAAACTGCTATTCCCTGAATTTTCTATTATCTTCTCATCATCCAATTCTGCGTGGACTTCCAAAATCTTTTCCTTCAAAGCAGATACGAAAAAGGGTTTTGCTAAAAATCCATCAATTCCCGCCTGAACTGCTTCTTCCTTCAAATCCTCCCAATCATACGCTGTCAGAAACAGAATTGGAATATGCTCGGACACTATACTGCGGATCCGTTTTGCAGTCTCAATTCCATCCATCTTTGGCATTTTCCAATCTAACAAGATCACATGATAAGGATTCCTCTCCTCACAAGCCTGCTCTACCAGGCTGATTCCCTCTTCTCCGCTCAGAGACGCGTCTACCACAACCCCTGTATCATCCATCAATATCTGAACATTTTTACAGATATCCTCTTCATCGTCCACCACCAAAATCCGTGAAATTTCATATTTTTTCCAAAATTGTTCATCCACTTTTTCCTCTGGAATGCGCAGCTCCAGCTCTACAGTGAATAAAGTACCTTTCTCCACCTCGCTGACTACCTGTATGGTTCCTCCCATCAGCTCTACAATATTTTTTGTGATAGCCATTCCCAGTCCAGTTCCCTGCACTTTATTTGTGGTACTGTTTTCTGCTCTGGTAAATGCGTCAAAAATCGTTTCCAGATATTCTGGCGTCATGCCATATCCATTGTCCTCCACTTCAATCCGAATATGTTCATACTGACTGGAACGCTGTTCCATCCCAATAATTCGAAACCAGATCTTTCCTCCCTCCTGGGTATATTTCACTGCATTCGAGAGCAGGTTGATCAAAATCTGGTTCATCCTTGTCTCGTCTCCCACAAGGCATTCATTTTTCACTCCAGTTACCGTTACTTCAAACTGCTGATTTTTCGCCTTGGCCGCCGGACGGATAATAGCGTCCACGGAAGACACCATATTGTTTAGGGTAAACTCAGCCATGGTAAGCACTACCTTCCCACTCTCGATCTTAGATACATCCAATACATCATTGATCAAACTGAGCAAATGTTTCCCCGACGCCGCAATCTTTTTCGTATATTCCCGCACCTTTTCAGGATGATCTACATCCTTTGCAAGCAGTGTGGTAAATCCCAGAATAGCATTCATCGGCGTTCTTATATCATGGGACATATTAGAAAGGAACATGGTTTTAGACTTGCTGGCCACCTGCGCCGCCTGCAAAGCTTCCGCCAGCTGTCTGTTGTGTATTTCCCGTTCCTGCTCCTGCTCTCTGCGGATTTTTTTCTGTTGTTTCTCAGTCAAAAAATATAATGCGCAGCAAATCAAAAAAGCTACCAGCATCACAGACACCACAATAAAAATATTCTGATTTACAGCGCTGCCTTCCTGCTGTATGGCTTCAATCGGCACATATCCAATCAGATAAATCGACCCGTCATTCACTGCCCACATATAGATCAGAGATTTCTTTTTTTGGATATCATGATAAAACATCACATTCTTTCCAGCTTTTACGCTTTCTGTGACATTCTTTTTTACTTCTTCCTCCAATATACGATTCGCACGGTAAAAATCTTCCAGATTCACATGTCCGGCTTCCCGTTCTCCCATTCCTTTCGGCTTCAGTACAAGCCTTTCATTGTCTCCATCCATAAGATAAAGAGAGGCATTCCCATTATAGAATCTGTTTGGCAGCATTTTATCAAAAGATTCATAAATATATTCTATATAAAGAGTCGCAGCTTCTCCGTTTTTTTGAAACACCGGGCATTTCATAGTGTAAGCCCAGGCCCCCATATGATTCAGATAAGATTCTGAGACAGGGAGATCCTCTATTGTTTTTCCAGCAGAAAAATCCAAATCCTCCACATGCAGGACTTCCCCTGTATTTGAAACTCCTTCTGTTTCTCCGGCAGGAACCAGGGACAGCTTTACCATGGTTTCATTTCGGTTATAAGACTGGATAAACTCTTCCGGGTCCTCCATCGTCTCTATTTCAGCGGCAATCAATTTCTGAAATTCTGCTTCCTTTCCCAGAATCGCCTCTATGGTTCCCCGAATCAGATCCAGACTTTCCGTCAGATTATCTACCGCCGCTGCCGACATTTCCTTTGAGATTTTTCCTGCAACATAGAATACAAAAGTGGCTAAAATACAAAAAATCAGCACAATAGGAACAATCAACGTCATTTTTTTCCCTGTTCCATCTCTCTTTTCCTTCTTCATCTCATAAATCACCTTCTAAAATCCAAAGCTCTTTTATTTTTTTATTGTACCTTGAAGGGCATATCAAAGTCAAGATTTCCTCACATAATATCAAAGTATATGCTCCATCTTAAATAGGCTGTTTTTCCTGAAAAATCCAACGGTTTTTCTTTTCCAGAAAAAAACAGACATCTGACATTCCGACGTCTGTTTTATTAAATGCTGCCGCTTCCTCACTGGTGCAGAAAAATAGTGATTAATCCTCTGATTCCCAAATCTTTATTGGAATAAATCTCTATTTTCTTCCACAGCACTGTTTATACTTTTTGCCGCTGCCGCAAGGACAGGGATCATTGGGATATACTTTTGCAGATTCCCGTTTCTTCGGTCCTTTCTGTAAAGACTCATCTCGATTGGTTCCTGTTACTTTCGCTACCTGCTCCCGTTCTACTTTCTGTTCAATTCTCACATGGAACAACAGTCGGACCGTATCTTCCTGAATGTTGGCAATCATACCGTCAAACATATCATAACCGCTCATCTTATATTCTACCAGGGGATCACGCTGACCATAGGCCTGCAGGCCGATTCCCTGACGAAGCTGATCCATATCATCAATATGATCCATCCATTTTCGGTCAATCACTTTCAGCAGTACCACACGTTCCAGTTCACGGACAGCTTCCGGCTCTGGGAATTCTGCCTCTTTCATCTCATAAGCTTTCACTGCCTGTTCTTTCAGCCGGTGTTTCAACTCATTTGCCTGAATCTCTTTCACATCCTCCGGTGTCACTGGTTTCAAGGGAATAATCGGAAGCAATAATTGATTCAATTCATTCAGGTCCCACTCACTGCTGTCTTGATCTGCAGAAATGCAGGTATCTACCGTATTCTCTACCCGGTCTGTGATCATTTTATAGATCACATCCCGCATACTCTCTCCATCCAGAACCCGTCGCCGTTCTGCGTATATAATCTCTCTCTGTTCATTCATGACCTGATCGTATTCCAGCAGATTCTTACGGATTCCGAAGTTATTGCTCTCAATCTTCATCTGTGCTTTTTCAATGGCATTCGTAAGCATTTTATGCTGAATCTGTTCATTCTCCGGCACCCCCAGGGTATTAAACATGCCCATCAGCTTTTCTGATCCAAATAACCGCATCAGATCGTCTTCCAATGAGATAAAGAACTGGGATTCTCCAGGATCGCCCTGACGTCCGGAACGTCCCCGCAGCTGATTGTCAATACGTCTGGACTCATGGCGCTCTGTACCAATAATCTTCAATCCTCCGGCCGCTTTTGCATCTTCATCCAGCTTGATATCTGTACCACGTCCCGCCATATTCGTGGCAATGGTCACTGCTCCATGCTGGCCTGCCTCTGCCACAATCTCAGCTTCCAGCTCATGAAACTTCGCATTTAACACTTTGTGGGGAATCCCTCTCCGCTTCAGCATTCCGCTGATCAGTTCAGAAGTCTCAATGGTAATCGTACCCACCAAAACAGGCTGGCCCTTCTCATGAGCCTTCTCAATCTCCTCTACCACTGCATGGAATTTTTCTTTTTTGGTTTTATAAACTGCATCCTGAAGATCTTCACGGATCACCGGCATATTGGTTGGAATCTCAATAACATCCATTCCGTAAATATCCCGGAATTCCTTTTCCTCCGTCAGGGCCGTACCTGTCATGCCTGCCTTTTTCGTATATTTATTAAAGAAATTCTGGAAAGTAATATTTGCTAAGGTTTTACTCTCACGCTTTACCTTCACATGTTCTTTTGCCTCGATTGCCTGATGAAGGCCGTCTGAATACCGTCTTCCCGGCATGATACGTCCTGTAAATTCATCTACAATCAGAACTTTTTCATCCTGCACCACATAATCCTGGTCACGGAACATCAGATTGTGAGCGCGCAGGGCCAGAATCACATTATGCTGAATCTCTAAGTTCTCTGCATCGGCCAGATTTTCAATTCGGAAAAACTGCTCTACTTTTTTTACACCTTCTGCAGTAAGGTTCACAACCTTGTCCTTTTCATTGACGATAAAGTCTCCGGTTTCCTCCTGTTCCACGCCCATAATAGCGTCCATCTTAGAAAATTCCGGCATGTCCTCTCCCCGCACCAGCTGACGCGCCAAAATATCGCAGGCTTCGTAGAGACTGGTAGACTTTCCGCTTTGGCCGGAAATGATCAAAGGAGTCCGGGCCTCGTCAATCAATACAGAGTCCACCTCGTCGATAATCGCATAATGCAGATCACGCTGTACCAACTGCTCTTTATAAATCACCATGTTGTCACGCAGGTAGTCAAATCCAAGTTCATTATTGGTAACATAAGTAATATCGCAATTATAGGCTTCCCGGCGTTCGTCATTATCCATAGAATTCAGCACAACGCCTACGGTCAATCCAAGAAATTCATGTACCTTTCCCATCCACTCTGCATCACGGTGCGCTAGGTAATCATTGACTGTGACAATATGAACGCCTTTTCCTTCCAATGCATTCAAATACGCCGGCAGGGTAGACACCAGGGTCTTACCTTCACCGGTCTTCATCTCTGCAATACGTCCCTGGTGCAGAATCACGCCGCCGATTAACTGCACACGATAATGTTCCATTCCCAAAGTACGCCTTGCCGCCTCCCGTACCACTGCATAGGCTTCCGGCAGTATCTGATCCAGAGTTTCTCCCTCTTCCAGCCTTCTTTTGAACTCTTTTGTCTTGTCCTTTAACTGTTCCTCAGACATCTCCATCATAGCAGGACGATAGGATTCAATCTTCTCCACGGTAGGATTCACCCTTTTTAACTCCCGCTCACTATGCGTCCCGAACATTTTATTCATAATACCCATAACCATGCTCCTATTTCATCCCAGCAGAACACTGCTGTCCCATTCTGTTTCTTCTATCCATACAGACAACTTGTCACTACTTCTCAAATATGAGCAATAGCGACAGCTTCTTATATTGTATCACTTAATGATTTTATTCACAATACTTAATCCCATGAACGATTTATGAATTTTTTATGAAATTCCTTTTTCTTCCGCTCTTTCTGTGCTATACTTATAAAATAGTTCGCTAAAATCGTACATAAAATTGTACATGAAATTTAGATAATATACTAATTTCCCAATTACCTAAAAAATTTTCATAGAGAAAGGAGATATCTGAATATGAGTTATGCTTATAAAACCAAAGGAACCTGCTCTACGCTGATTGAAGTAGAATTGGAGGGCGATGTCGTAAAATATGTAAAGTTTACCGGAGGCTGCAATGGCAATCTTCAGGCAATCCCCAAATTAGTAGAAGGTCTGACTGTGGATCAGGTGGAAGAAAAGATCGGCGGCATTTCCTGCAATGGACGTCCCACTTCCTGCGGAGACCAGCTTGCCAAAGCCTGTCGTGCTGCTTATGAAGCTGCCCAGCATTAATTTATTTTGAAATCTTACTAGAAATCTATCATTTTTTTATCATTCTAAATGATCCAGATGATTTTTTCTTGACACTCACCCCTAAATTTTTTGAATTACACAAAAAATTTAGGGGTTTCTTGAATATTTATGGCTTTTATTTATATTTCCTCTTTAATTATCAGAATTTTCTAATCAAATTATTCAATTCATAAATTATATTTATTTTTTTATAAAATTTTCAAAATAAGTATTGACATATTGTCTTTTATTAGATATAATAAACCCATCAAAACAAATAACACATTTTTCACAGAAGGAGGTATAGACCACCGAAACGAGAATGAGTTATCCAATAATCTAAGAAAGAGAGGTACGGACCACCAGAAGCAGAAAATTAACTCCCCTCAATCAATAACAGAGGTACAAGAAAAGCAAGACAGCAACATTAAATTTTCTAACATGTATGGAAGTTCTACAAATGTAAAAACGGAAGTTGGATTTCTGAAATAGAATTATTTAACAGACGTCTATATTGGAAGTTAAATTTTCGGAATGGGAAAATATAATAAGGTTCTTATCCAATGACAGAACAGCGATAGCATCCGACCTTATATTTTCGGAATGGGAAGATAGAACGAGATAGAGACAGACGTAACATATTCCATGAAAGAGATTTTAACAGAAGGATTTGCAGAAGTAGATTTTTCAAACTAGAAAATTTAAGAAAGATCAGAGATCAAGAAGATTTTCAGAGGAAGCCCTGAATTAAAAATGAAAAAAGAGCTGTATGATATTCCAGCGGGAATCGTTCACATAGGAATACATACCATTCCATTCAGAGGTAGCAAAAGTTCTGAGAGAAGAATCGAGATTTCAGAAAGAATGAGGTAATACTCCAATGGACAGCATAGTATAGAAGGCTGCATCAGATGAATTGATATCGGTGCAGCCTTTTTCATGTGTTATAAATAATAATGGCAGGAAACTCACAAAAATTTCCCGCCATATCAGCGCCCTGTAAGAATCATTGGAAGGGCAGATTCTCTCTTTCATTAATATGCTTTTAATATGCCTTTCCCCAATACACCAATTTATGAGCAGGTTTTCCGCAGCACACGCATACGTCTGAAATTGCTTTCTGATCATCTAATGGCATACAGCGGGAAGTCGCCGCTGTTTCCTCTTTTATCTTATTCTCACATTCCACATCCCCGCACCACATTGCACGAATGAATCCAGGCTTATTAATCACCGCCTCCTGAAACTCTTCATAAGTCCTTGCTTCTGTAATATGTGCTTCCCGATGCTTTTTGGCCCGTTCAAACATATCTTTCTGAATGGCCTCTAAAAGTTCTGCCCCTTTCGCTGCTGCTTCTTCCAATGTACATTCTATCTTTTCTCTGGTATCTCTGCGGACCAGCACACATTTTCCGGCTTCTATATCCTTTGGGCCCAATTCCACGCGGATTGGAATCCCACGCATTTCCTGTTCTGAAAATTTCCATCCCGGACTCTTTTCACTGTCGTCCATTTTCACCCGAAGACCAGCCTTTTTCAAGTCTTCTTTGATATGAGAAGCATGTTCTAAAACGCCTTCTTTGTGCTGCTGAATCGGAATTACCATCACCTGGACTGGTGCAATCTCAGGAGGCAGTACCAAACCGGAATCGTCTCCATGAACCATAATCAGCGCCCCAATCAAGCGGGTGGACATTCCCCAGGAAGTTTGATGTACATACTGCAGTTTGTTTTCTTTATCTGTATACTGGATCCCAAAAGCCTTTGCAAATCCATCGCCAAAATTATGGCTGGTGCCGGACTGAAGAGCTTTTCCGTCATGCATTAATGCCTCAATGGTGTATGTCTCCTCTGCTCCGGCAAACTTTTCTTTCTCTGTCTTCTTTCCGCGAATCACTGGAATTGCCAAAACTTCCTCACAGAAATCAGCATATACCTGCATCATCTGAAGAGTCCGCTCTTCTGCTTCCTCTGCTGTGGCATGGGCTGTATGCCCCTCCTGCCAGAGAAATTCTCTGGACCGCAGGAAAGGTCTTGTCTCTTTTTCCCACCGCACCACGGAACACCACTGATTGTAACATTTGGGCAGATCCCGGTAAGACTGAATATCATTTGCATAGAAATCACAGAACAATGTCTCCGAGGTAGGTCTGACGCACATTCTTTCCTGCAGGGGATTTAAACCTCCATGAGTAACCCACGCCACCTCCGGCGCAAATCCTTCTACATGATCTTTTTCTTTCTGAAGCATACTTTCCGGAATGAACATCGGCATATATACATTCTCCACGCCTGTTTCCTTAAACCGCCGATCCAATTCTTTCTGAATATTTTCCCAGATGGCATAGCCTGCCGGTTTTATTACCATACAGCCTTTTACGCTGGAATAGTCGATCAGTTCCGCTTTTTTTACTACATCCGTGTACCATTGTGCAAAATCCTCATCCATGGATGTAATGGCTTCTACCAGTTTCTTATCCTTTGCCATATTTTCCTTCCTCTCTTTCCTATAAAACAAGAAAGAATCCTGCTTCGCAGGATTCTCCGCCTGCGGCGGACCGCTCCCGCGGTTCTTTTCCTTTCCGCCGCAGTGCAATAATTCTTTTTTATCTTATAGGAAATCCGAAGGAATTTCCCATAAGATAAAAAACGGATATCCAATCCCACTAGGGACCGGATATCCGGCGGTACCACCCTGATTAGTGAAGGGATTCCCTTCACTCTCTCAATTGCCTTAACGCGGCGTCACGTCGTATTTTCATACGCAGCTCCAAGGCAGGTTCTGGATACTGATATGGGAAATCTCTCACCTGTGATCTCTTCTCTGTACATCTTCCTATCCGTACTAATCCTCTTCTTTGCCAATTTCACTCTGTCTGTTTTTGGCAGACTTTCATTTTGTGAATTGTGATTATTCTAAGACATTTCTTCCGAATTGTCAAGCAAAAGCATAATAAATCTCTCGAACTAAAATATAAGTCAGAGGTCCCAGGGCAAATCCCCATACTCCATATATTTTCAGTCCTGCATAAATGCTGACAATCACAGTCAGAGGATGCATCCCTAATTTATTCCCCAATAATTTGGGCTCCAGAATCTCCCGCAGCAGGCTGCAGATGGTATAGATAATGGTATAGATCACCGCCAGCATATACCTTCCCCGCAGCACTTCAATGATTGCCCAAGGCACAAAAATAGTCCCTGTTCCCAAAAAGGGCATGGCATCGCAGATTCCAATTCCGCAGCCCGCCAGCAATGCATATTCATTTCCAGAAAGATAGAGGCCTGCCACACAAATTACTGTGATAACAAACATAATGATGATCTGGGACTTGATATAGGCTCCCCCTGCTTCATAAGTTCTGCGGCAGACCCGTAATCCTAACATGCCCACTGGATGATTCTCCAACGCTGTCCGAATCTTTCGGTAGTCTTTTAGGATTAGAATTGTGCTGATGATGATCACAAAGCAGACTCCTGCAAACACAAACATATTCCTGGCATACAAGATTGTCCCATTCATCATGGTAGGAAAAGCATTGGTTTTTACCTGCTTCATCATTTCAGGAATCTGTTTTTCCACCCTGTTTTGAATTGTTCCTGCTTCCATTCCCATCATATTTTCCATCTGGCAGCAGCACTCATTCCAAAAATTTCCTGCCTGCTGTTTATAAACTTCCAGGTTATCAATCACATGTTTTACCTGTTCTATCAGAGTTTTTAGGAAAAAAAAGACTGCCGCTCCCAAAAGCAACAGCAAAATCCCCACTAATATGGAAGACCATATACTCCTTTTTAATTTTAGTTTATTTTCCAACCACTCTACTGCCGGATTCAGGATCTTTGCCAGAAAAAAGGCTGCCAAAAATGGAAGTATCAAGGGAACCAGCCAGCGAATACTAAGATAGACCACAAAGGTGATTCCTACTATTTTTCCTATATTCCACATACTTTTTTTCACTTCTGTTTTCATAAAATCAGTATGTGAAGGTTCTTTCTTTTTATGTGGGAAATATCTTCTATTTTCCCGGTTTTTCTGTTTTTCTGTCGCTTTTTTCCATGGCAATATTTTTTATTTTTGCAAAAAGTTCCCCTTTGGGTTCTGTCTCAAACTCCATCTTCTGACCAGTTGAGGGATGGCAAAAAGAAGTGCCGACAGAGCACAATCCCACTGGTATATATTTCTTGGGGCAGTTCTTATTGTATTTTTTATCTCCGATCAGCGGATGGCCTGCCTGGGCCATCTGCACCCGAATCTGATGATGGCGTCCCGTTTCCAGAGAAACTTTCACCAAACTGGCGTTTCCTTCCAATTCCCTCTGCACCTCATAGGACAACCTGGCCAGCTTCGCTCCCTTTGTTCCTTTGGGTACTACCTTGGAAGTATTGCTTTTTCCATCCCGCAGCAGATAGTTCTCCAATGTGCCTGTTTTTTCTGTAAAAATTCCTTCCGTCAGAGCCAGATATTTTTTCTCCACGCGCTTTTCCTGAATCTGGCGGCCTAAGTCTGCTGCAGAAGATTTTGTCTTCGCAAATACCATAATCCCTTCCACCGGCTGATCCAGACGGTGTACCAGAAAAATCTCCGGCGTCTCTCCCTTTTCCGCCAAATAGTTCCGCAATATACTAATCAGATCCATCTGTCCAATTTTCCCTGTCTGCACAGGAATTCCTGGCATCTTGTGGCAGACTATGATCTCTCTGTCTTCGTAAATGATGTCCATATGGTTCACCTGTCTCTTCAGGCGATATCTATATGATTCACCTGTCTTTGCAAATACAATTTATCCTGTTCACCTATCACACCTTAAAGCGGTATCCTACCCCCCAGATTGTCTCAATATACTGCGGCTTTGTAGTGCTGAACTCAATCTTTTCACGTATTTTCTTAATGTGCACAGTAACCGTCGCAATGTCTCCCACAGATTCCAGATCCCAGATCTGGCTGAATAATTCCTCTTTGGAAAACACATGGTTGGGATTCTGAGCTAAAAACGCCAGCAGATCAAACTCCTTTGTGGTAAATTGTTTTTCCTCCTCATTGACCCATACCCGTCTTGCTGTCTTGTCAATTTTCAATCCTCGGATCTCGATCACGTCATTCTCCTGAACGCTGCTGTTGATCAGCCTTTCGTATCTGGAAAGATGCGCTTTGACCCTTGCCACCAATTCACTAGGAGAAAAAGGCTTCGTAATATAATCGTCTGCTCCAAGCCCTAATCCCCGGATCTTATCAATATCGTCTTTCTTTGCCGATACCATTAAAATAGGCGTATTTTTATTTTCCCGGATCTTTTTGCAGATCTCAAATCCATCGACTCCCGGCAGCATCAGATCTAAAATAAACATATCAAACTCTTCGCTTAAAGCCCTTGCCAGCCCTCGATTTCCATTATTCTCAATTTCTACATGGAACCCGCTCAATTCCAGATAGTCTTTCTCCAAATCTGCAATTGCCACTTCATCTTCGATGATCAATACCTTGCTCAATTTATTACCTCCTGATATTTCCGAATCACAAAATACATGATGGTTCCCGTTTCTTCCTTACTGTTTGCCCAGATCTTGCCTCCATGGTCTTCTATAATTTTCTTCACAATAGACAGACCAATGCCGCTGCCTCCTGTTGCAGAATTTCTGGAAGAATCTGTACGATAAAACCGGTTAAAAATATAGGGCAGATCTCTGGCCGCAATCCCTCTTCCATTGTCTTCGATCTCAACCTGGATAAAATCGCCTACATCACGAATCCGCATGTTGATAAATCCAGGATCTTTGTCCAAATATTTCACGGAATTCCCAATAATGTTATTGATCACCCGCCGAAGCTGCTCCGGATCTGCAATGATCATCACATCTCTGTCTGCATAATTGATATAAGTCAGCTTAATATTTTTCGCTTCTAAGTCCAGCCCCACTTCTTCCACACAGTCATTAAAATAATCTGCCACATTAATACGATTAAAATTATAGGGAATTCGATTGGTGTCAATTTTAGAATACAGCGTCAATTCATTGATCAGAGTATCCATCTCGTTGGCCTTGTTATAAATGGTTCGGATATACTTATCCTGTTTCTCCGGGGTATCTGCCACCCCGTCCATAATCCCTTCCACATATCCCTTGATGGCAGTGATCGGCGTCTTCAAGTCGTGAGAGATATTGCTGATCAGCACCTTATTTTCCTTCTCGCTGGCCACCTTTTCTTCTGCTGATTCTTTTAGGCGGAACCGCATCTCCTCAAAGTTCCGGCACAACTCCCCAATCTCATCTTTTCCGTCCGCCTCAATGGTAAAGTCTAGATTCCCTGCCTTAATATTTTGAGCAGCCACTTCCAGCTTGCGGATCGGATTGATAATTCCCTGATAGATCCACACCGTCAGCATTCCCGCTGTGAAAATAAGGATCAGCAGAATGGAAAGCATAAAGTCTATTACCACGCCTTTGATCTCTGGAAGAACCTGATTCATAGCTGTCACAATAAACAGACTTCCCTGATCTTGGTTAGGAAATAAAAAATCAATCTGTTTGATTAATGCCTGATCTTCTCCCTCAATGTAAAAACCTGACCCTGCGTTCTGTATAGCGTCACTGTCATACTCCGGCAGATTTTCTTCTGGAAATTCTCTTTTCTGGCTGTTTCCCTCATAGACTACCCTGTCTCCTCTGCGCAGAATCAGATAAGAATATTTTTCTTCAAGGTCTTTATTAATCTTTTCCAAATAAACCGGGTCCTCTAACTTTTCCGGTTTCTTCTCCGCCACCTTCTGCAATGATTCATAATCTGATTTGGTAAAGTGGCTGAGAACTTTAAAAGAATTGATAAAATATTCGTAAGCATTTCCATCCATATTATAAATCTGGCGTATGGCCTTCATCTGATACTGTCCAAATCCCCAGACTGTAGCGCCAGCCAGCAATACTGGAACAAATATAATAATACAAAAAGAAATGATCAATCTTGTCCGTAATTTCACTGCTGTAACCTCCAACAGCTTATATTATAACACCTCTCACAAAAAATCCTATGGAATTTTTCTAAAATTTTATAAAATTTATATAAAAAGGAATTTCGTTTTACGAAATTCTGCGCCGCAAAGGCTCCCCTCCCCTCATTTTTGAAGGACTTGGTCGATTTGCCGCGCCCAGTGCGGGCACGCAGTCACATCTTCCTCTCGCACGAGTGCGCATCTCTATATTTTCTTCTATTAGGAAAGGCACTTTCCTAATAGAAGAAAAAAGCGGGCAGCCCGCATCGGCTCCCCAGCTCTTTAATCTTCTAAAATTTTTCTGTTTCTTCCAGCAGCCTTTTCCTGGCCTTCTCATATCTGACACGCCAGATCTCCTGCTTTTCCTCTGACACAAGAGCAGTATCCGCCAGTCTGCTTCTGTCAGAATTATGAGCCAAATCTGCCAATTTTATCCGCTTTGCCGCTTCATTTCCACAGATCCGTTCTATATATACAAAGTAATCCTCCTTGGGCGCCCTGGTCAATAAAGACACCAATTCTGTTACCTCTCTGGGAAATTCCTGCTGCAATTGCTGCAGGGTGATCTCTGTATCTTCCACCACATCATGAAGCAGCGCCGCACAGGTAGTCACTTCATCCTCCATCTGTTCCGCCACATGAGTCACATGAAAGATATAAGGAGTTCCCCCTGCATCTCTCTGTCCGTGATGGGCCTGATATGCAATTTCCATAGCTTTTTTCGTTAATGGCGTATAGATCACTATAAAATTCCTCCCAACTTCGTTGGGTCCTTTTCAGGATAAATACCAGGCCCTTTGACAAGGAATCCGCCAGGCCCTTATTTCAGTGTCGTCAAAAGGATCAGCCTTTCTCTTTTTGGTTTATTATATCACACCCTTCTAGCCTGGGCAAACCATATTTTTCCTGATCTTTAAGATGTTTTTTCCATCTCTGTATTCATAGGTGATCCCATCCATGCTTTTTTTCACCATATAAATTCCCAATCCTCCGATCTGACGGTCTTCTGCTGACATGGAAGTATCAGGATCTTCTTTTTGTAAAGGATTGTAAGGGGTTCCCTGGTCAATAAAGGTAATCACAACTTCCAAAGGTTCTTTTTTCACTTCCACTTGAACAGTTGCCGGCCCTGTAACTGGATGATAGGCGTAATGGGCAATATTTCCAAACAGTTCATCAATAGCTATGTCAATCTGCATTTGGATTTTCAGAGGACAGTTGAAATTTTCTAACTGCTCATCTACAAAGGCAGTTACTTTTTCTATATTTTCAACAGTTGCGTCAATGGTCAGCTCTCTCATCACTTTTCTCCTCCCTTATCATCTTCGACTTAAATTCCAGGCACAGCATAGTAATATCATCAAACTGAGGCGCATTTCCCACAAACAGATCAATATCTTTTTTGACCACACTTAGAATCTCCGTTACATCTTTTTCTCTGCACTGATTTAAAACCTTCTCAAGACGTTCCATTCCATACAGTTTATTTTCTGCATTGGTGGCCTCTGTCACTCCATCTGTATATTGAAAAATCTTATCTCCCACATCTAATCTCATACTGCCTGCTCTATACTTGATTCCCTCCATGCCAGCCAGCACAAATCCTGGCTTGATTCGATAAGGCTGAAACTCCTCTTCTGACTTCTGGATAAAAGGCATCTCGTGCCCGGCATTGACAAACCGGAACTCTCCTGTCTCAAGATCCAGCACCCCTTCAAAAGCAGTGATAAACATTCCCTCACTGTTAGACTCACACAGCAGATTATTTACCTCGGTAAACACTTCACCCAGATCCCGGTCCGGCCTAGTATGATCTTTGATCAAAGTTTTACCGATTACCATAAACAAAGCCGCCGGCACCCCTTTTCCTGATACGTCTGCCATTACAATAGCAAGATGACTGTCGTCCACCATAAAGAAATCGTAAAAGTCTCCTCCCACCTCTTTTGCAGGGTCCATTGTAGCGTAGATGTCCACTTCTTCCCGGTCTGGAAAAGGCGGAAAAATACAGGGCAGCATAGACTTTTGAATGTTGGCGGCCACTCCCAGTTCTGCCGCACTTTTCATAGCCTTAGAACTTTGCAGAACGGAATAATACAGAAGCCAGAATTCAATGACAAAGATCAAGCAGACCGTCAGGTACAAAGGAAAAAACCAAGGATTGTCAGGATAAATGTCATTGCGGTTTGTAAACAGATTTATCACATAAAAGCCAAGCACAGACACTGCAGGAGCCGCCACAAAACTAGTGAGATTTCCTTCCAGACTCTTAATCATGTCCTGCAGAGGTTTCCGCAGAAATCTTCGATACAGGAAGAAAAAGACCACATACACAATCAGTTTGATTCCGATAAAGAAAAGCAGATTAGGCGTATCGTAAGGGCTTACGATAATCAGTCCCAACCGTCTGCCCAGTAAAGTGTCCGTAGTGCCGCAGAACATAAAGGTACAGACATTGTCGATCAGACAGGCTGTCAAAGACACAAATAATTTTTCCGATATGGTTCCCTCGTAAAACAGCAGCACAAACAGAACCACAAGCGCCGTCAACCCTAAAATTCCAACGGTATCATCGGTCAAATTGACATAGTAAGAAACAAAGGCAACTACATAACCTGCCGCTGCTGCCAAGATCCACAGTACTGTCATTGTTTTTTTAGAATATTTTTCTTTCAAGGTAATCATAGAAAGCATTGCCCCAAAAACAGAGGCCATCAGTACAGCAAAACTCCAAAGCGCTATCGTTATCATCTTAAATTCCTCCTAAAACATGTCTAAAGTATCCAAAGCGCCTACGTATTTCTCCAAATATTCTTCTGTTGCCGGAAGCCATTGTTCTCCTAGAGCCTCCAGAACATTCTGTGTCTGTTTCTGACTCATCGCCGTGTCTTTGTAACGATGATCCGGCCGTTCCATCAACAGTCCCTCCACTTGTTCCTTCCGCTTAGCATCTGCTTTGGCCGCTGCAAATATTTTCTCAAATTCTGCATCAGAAAGCAATTGTACCTCATAGCCCTGCCGGCCCAGCGCTGCAAAAATCCTGGCAAATTCCACCTCTTCCTCTGGATACACATGATAGATTCCCTGAGGATTTTCCACTTGAAGCAAAACTGCGATCATATGGGCCACCTCGTCCACCGGACTGAAATTCACCCCGGACCTATATACAGATTCCGGCACGATTCCCATTTTCACATAGGAAGAAAGCTGGCGGGTAAAATGGTTGGACTTCATATTCATCTGAAATTCTCCGTCCTTGCTGCGGCCCTGGAGATTTCCCACCCGCATTATCTTAAACTGCAGTCCCTGGTCTAAGGCTTCGCGAATCATCTCATATTCTGCCATATATTTTGAATAGATGTATTGGCTGTGGATTTCCTGTCCTGCAAAGAGATCTTGTTCTGTAAAAACAGGAAGTATCTGCTTTGTCCTATGTACCCCTGACACGCTTATGGTAGATATCTGCACTAGCTCTGCTTTATTTTTTAGGGCAAAGGAAATCAGATTCCGAGTTCCCCCGATATTCACTTTTTCCAACAGATCGCCATAAGCCACATGAGCCACGTTTGCAGCGGCATTCACAATCAAATCAATGTCTTCTTCTATGATTTCTTCCGTCAGCCCTTCTCTGGTGATATCCCCTTCTGCCACAAACCATTTTTCTCCATAACTGTCAGCAAAATCATTTTCTCCATAGTAAAACAATGCATTTTTCACACGTTTTTCCGGGGTCAGTTTTCCTTTTCTTCTGGTCAGACAGATTACCTTTTCAAAACTTTCTGGATTCTGTAAAAGTTCCATCAGAATATGAATCCCCAGATACCCCGTAACTCCCGTCAGCAAAATCACTTTCGGTCTTCTGGTCTTTAAGGGAATCTCCTGCCTCAAAAGTTCTTGAACTCCCTCATAATTTAATTTTTGAATGGGATAGCCTTTTTTATCCTGGCGGGCCCCCATCAGCTCTTTGGCAATCTGTTCCGGGGTGGGATACGTATAGATATCCTGAACTTCCAGTTCCAGATCTGCCTGGCTGCCGATCTTTCGCTCCATTTCCAGAATCAATTCCATCACCATCAGGGAATCTCCGCCCAGATCGAAAAAGTTATCCTGGATCCCTACCTGATCCTGTTTTAAGACCTGCTCAAAAACCTGGCATATTTTTTCTTCTAATTCTGTGTTTGGCGCCACGTAATGACGCTCCCAGGTGATCTCCATCGACTCCAAAGCTTTTGTATCCAGTTTGCCTCCCGGAGTCTGGGGCATAGTCTCTAGCTGCACGAAAACATCCGGCACCATATAAGCGGTCAGACGGCTTTTCATATATGCCTGAAGTTCGGAACTGACCTGTTCCTTTCCATCTTGTACCGTAAAAAATCCTGCCAGATATTCCGACCTTTTCTCTCGTTTTACAATACATGCTGCCTGACGGATGCCGGGATACCCTGTCATAGCAGATTCAATTTCGGATAATTCAATCCGCAGCCCTCTTAATTTCACCTGTCTGTCGCAGCGGCCATGATAAATCAGCCGGCCGTCTGTCTGAAAATGCCCCAGATCTCCTGTACGATATACGCGTCTGCTTTCCATTTCCAGGAATTTTCGGCTGGTCTCTTCTGGTTTATTGTGATAACCCATCCCTACGCCTTTTCCATAGACGCAGATTTCTCCCATGGCTCCAAAGGGCACCTGCCGGCCATCTTCATTTAAGAGCCATATACCTGTATTTCCAATGGGAGTGCCGATGCTCTCTGTATCGCCTGCCTGAGTAATTGTGGCTCCAATGGTAGTCTCTGTAGGCCCATATCCGTTGTAAATTCTAATACCATATTCTTCTTTCAGCCTGCGGGCCAATTCGGAAGGCAGAACCTCCCCTGCCGAGAGGATCATGCGGATTTTCTTCATGGCCTCCTGGAATTCCGGATGTTCCAAATACTCCGCAATGCGGGAAGGAGTACAGTGCAGCAGATCTGCTCCATGTTTTTCAATGTATCTGGCCAGCACCCTGGCGTCCAGCATGGCAGTCTCGTCTCCCAGCTCAACAAACATCCCGTTCAAAAGGGGCACAAAGATCTCAAACAGAGAGATATCAAAACAAATAGAACCAATGGCCACAATTCCATGACCATTTTTCACTGCATCCTGATTAAAGGGATTGTTATCTGGATGCACGATATTTACAATTCCCCGGTGGGACAGCATTACTCCTTTGGGCCATCCGGTAGTACCGGAAGTGTAGATCATGTAAGCCAGATCTTCCTGATGAATCTGGGGCAGTTCCCCTGCCGGACTATGGATCAATTCTTCCACATTCACATAATCATATTGATCTGCACCTTTTACCTCTGGAGATGACACAAGAAAGGCCGCCTGGCTGTCCTCCAGAATATATTTTACACGATCCTCTGGATACAACGGGTCCACCGGAAGAAAAGCCGCCCCAGACTTGCTGATGCCCAGCAGCGTTGGAATCAAGCGAAAATCACGTTTCAGCATAAAGGCCACCCGGTCTCCCGGTCTCACTCCTCTTTTCACCAAACCAGAAGCAATCCGATCTGTCAATTGATCCAGCTCTGCAAAGGTATACCGCGCCTCTCCTGCATAGACTGCCATCCGATCTGAAAATTCTCTGGCCGCCTGGCGAAACATAGAGGGAATCGTGGCCGTCTCATCTATGGAGTACTGAGGCCCTGTAATCTGTGCCAATTTTTGTGATTCCACTTCCCCTACAATGGGAATTTCTTTTATCTTTTTATTCTCACACCCCAGTGAAAGTATCCTGGAAATACTATCTATAAAAAACTTTCCCCGTTCTTCACTGTAAATCCCCTGGCGCAGGTCCAGCACCCCATAAACTTCCTCTTTCTTTTGAAACAGATTTAAGCTTAAATGATTGTGCATGGCCCCGGCAACGCTGAATTCTGCCTGACATCCCGTATCTGAACGAAGCTCCCTTCGATACCAGTTAAAAACGTATTCTGAGGGCACTGTGGAGATACTGTGCTCTTCCCGCAGAATCCGAAGAATGGCATCGTAGCCGATTTCTTTATGAGCCGACGCCTGCCTTGCAGATTCCGCCAGCTTTTGACAGACATCTTGAAACCGATCTTCCGGCGACAGAGACACCGCCACAGGAACCAGCAGGGTATAACATCCCAGAGTATCCATTTCTTCTGAGGAACGTCCCAGCCGGGGCATCAAAAAAACTGCCTTTTTTCTGGATACAGCTCCGCCCAGATAAATTGCATAAGCCCCTCCATAGACATAGGGCAGGGTGACGCCAGCTTTCTCTGCCATCTCAAGGGCCGCCTTCTGAAGATTCCCCGGAATCTCATATCTCATCACATTTTTGTCATATCCTTTGACCTTCTCAGGAAAAACTGTTGATTCTGTCTCTGACTCTCCCAGATATCCCCGCCAAAAATCTTCAGATTCTTTTTCTCCCTCCTCCAGGCTATGACTTTTTCTGTCTGCAAAAAATATGGACGGTTCCTTCTCACATCCTTCCAGCTTATCTACCACCCGCTGGGCAAAGAGACTCATTCCATATCCGTCTATTATCACATGATGAAAGCGAACATAGAGAATTACTCCTCCCTGAAAAAGGGGCAGAACTTCTGCCTCATACAGCTTTTCTAAAGGATCTATAGGAACTTCATCCTGCTTCTCAATATACTCTCTGGCTTCCTGCTTCTCCCAAATTTTCTCACAAATCCTGCTCTTTCGCACTCCCTGATCCTCTGGAAGAAAAACATATCCCTCTTCCCCTTTGATCAATCTAACCGAAAAGATATCTGCCTGCTGCAAAACATGATCACATGCCTGTTTCATTTCCTCTGCTGTTGCAATTTTACTGTATAACTTTACTGAGATCACATTGACAGGCGAAGCAGTAAAGGTTTCTTCACTCATCATGATCTCTCTCTGTGATAAATTCAGTGTATATCCTCCCTGATCCTTTCTGGTTCTCATAAATTCTATTTCCTTTCTGTTTTTTCGCAGCCTCCCATTATTCTGTGTGTCTTTCCTAAACAAGAAAGAATCCTGCGAAGCAGGATTCTCCGCCTGCGGCGGGCCGCTCCCGCGGCTCATTTCCTTTCCGCCGCAGTGCGATCATTCTATTTTCTCTTATAGGAAATCCAAAGGAATTTCCTATAAGAGAAAATAGCGGACAGGTCCGCTTCAACTCCCTGAATCCCTCACTCATGAGGGGCGCTGGACATCCTGTGGATGTCCGTTTAGCGCGAACCGAAGTGGAACGTAGACCTTGGACGGTTTGCTGCGCCGAGCACAATTGCGAAGCAATCTTTTACCTCTTGTGCGAGTGTGCATATTATTTTTATCTTATAGGAAAGATGCTTTCACACGTTAGCGTGACAAGGTCTTTCCTATAAGACAAGGAAACAAGGCCTCCGCCTTATCTTTCCTGCACAGTGTTGTTGTCAGAACTGTCCGCCTGAGAAACACACATTTATTATGAATTGTTCTGCCATTCAGCCAAAGCATATGGCAAAATCATAAGGCGTGAATAAACAGGCCGCTTCGCAGTTTAGGCTCAAACCAGGTAGACTTCGGCGGCATCAAAAGTCCTGCGTCCGCCACTGCAAACAGTTCACCGATAGAAGTGGGAAACATGGCAAAAGCTGCCGCACAATCTGTCTCACATCTTTGCTCTAATTCTTTCAAACCTCGAATGCCTCCCACAAAGTCAATCCGACTGTCCGTTTTAGGATCGGCAATATGCAGTACCGGAGCCATCAGTTTTTTCTGCAATATGGAAACGTCCAGCCCTTCCACCGGATCTTTGGGAATCTCCTGTTTTGGAATCACGCAGCGATACCACTTTCCAGCCAAATACATGGAAAATTCCCCTTTTTTCTCTGGTCTGATCTCTTTTTCCTCTGGTTTTCCTACCTGAAAAATCTCTGATACTTTTTCTAAAAATTCTTCTTCACTATATCCATTCAGATCCTTCACCACACGATTATAATCCATAATCATAAGCTCTTCATCTGGAAACAGAACCGACAAAAAATAATTAAATTCTTCTTCCCCGGTATAGCCAAGATGATCTTTTCTGCGGATCTGTCCCACCCGGACTGCTGAAGCCGCCCGGTGATGTCCGTCTGCAATATAGACATTTTCCACTTCTGCAAAAGCCCCCTGAATGGCAGAAATCTGTTCTCCTTCTCCGATCACCCATACTCTGTGGCGAATTCCATCTTCCGCTGTAAAATCATAGACAGGCTCTTCCTTTTTTACAGTATTCACCACTTGGCCGATCACAGAATGAGCCCGGTAAGCCAGAAAAATAGGTCCTGTCTGAGCGTTGCAGATATTGACATGATTGATTCTGTCTGCTTCCTTTTCTGCTCTGGTATTCTCATGCTTTTTAATCACACCCTGCTCATAATCGTCAATGGATGCACAGGCTGTAATTCCTGTCTGAGTTCTTCCATTCATGGTAAGTTCATAGATATAATAACATGCCTTTTCTTCCTGCACAAAGTCCCCTGCTTCCACCATTTCCCACA
This sequence comes from Lachnospiraceae bacterium, assembly GCA_022792535.1. Classification (GTDB taxonomy): domain Bacteria; phylum Bacillota; class Clostridia; order Lachnospirales; family Lachnospiraceae; genus Petralouisia. The sequence continues at coordinate 16,260 of JAAWBG010000022.1, read as the reverse complement.
AAGTATCATGGGCTTTCTGATATACAGCCGGATCATAAGTATCTACAGTATCTGCAAGCTGTGTCTCTGCCCGGTCAATTTTTAAAAAACTCTCTGGATTTTTCTGTACTATTGCTTTGGCCTCCTGCCGATTGTATACATCATAGGGAAGGGCTGCGATTTTCTCCGCTTTCTCCCTGCTGGGCCTGATTGCACAAAAAGGTCTAATTACTGCCATCTCTTTTCCTCTCTTCCTGTATTCTATCTTCTGTGACAAGTCATTTTCTGTCACTTTCTGTCTTCTGGTTCCTATCATTTTCTGACATTTCGCCTTCAATGATATACCGCCATCTTTATCTGGCGATATCTGCACTGGCGCACAGATCTTTCACGCAGCACGCCTCGCAGTGAGGACTGGTTCTTGCAGTGCACACATCTCTTCCATGATATACCAGCCTGTGGCAGAAATCGCTTCCCTCTTCCGGCGGAATCAGCTTCCACAAAGCCATCTCTACCTTTTTCGGATCCTTGATCTGATCTACCAATCCCATTCGATTCACCAGACGGATACAGTGGGTATCTGTCACAATGGCTGGCTTTCCAAACACATCCCCCATAATCAGGTTGGCGCTTTTTCTTCCAACGCCTGGCAGTTTCAACAATGCGTCAAAATCCTCTGGTACTTGTCCCTCATACTCATCCCTCAACATTTTCATACATTTGCTGATATCCCTGGCTTTGCTGCGGCCTAATCCGCAAGGCTTTACAATGGCCTCAATTTCTTCCACCGGAGCTTCTGCCAATGCATTGACATCAGGATATTTTGCATAGAGGTCTTCCACCACCACATTTACTCTTGCGTCGGTACATTGGGCCGCCAGCCGGACGCTTACCAATAGTTTCCATGCCTGGTTGTAATCTAAAGTACATCCCGCGTCGGGATATTCCTGCTTTAACCGTTCTATCACCTCAAGTGCCAGTTCCTCTTTTGTCATCTCCGCTCCCTCCTGGTTCCTTGTCCTCATCTTTCTATCTTGCATCTTTCTATCTTGCATCTTTCTATCTTGTATCCTGCCATTCACACCTTACGCCATTTACAGCGCCAATATGTAAACTGCAACAGTTTCATTGTACAGAAAAAACACCTCGGATTCAAGTTTTTCTATAAGTAACTGCTGAATTACCCCTCTTTTTATGGTATACTTGAATTATTCAATCGGTAATTGCAAAACTAAATATTTTCTGAAAGGGTGAATCATTTGAAAACGAAAGCAGTGCGAATCTACGGCGTCAAAGATCTGCGTCTGGAAGAATTTGACCTTCCTGCCATGGGCGATGACGAGATCCAGGCCCGAATCGTAACAGACAGTTTATGCATGTCCACTTATAAAGTGGCTAACCAAGGTTCTAAACATAAGAAACTCCCAGATAACCTGGCAGAGAATCCCGTTATTATGGGACACGAATTCTGCGGCGTCATTGAAGCAGTCGGAAAAAAATGGCAGCATCTCTATCAGCCGGGAGATAAGTTTGTGGCTCAGCCAAATCTTGGCCGGGCAGATACTTTTTCTCTGGGCTACTCCTTCCCCCATGTAGGCGGAGAAGCCACCAAGGTAATCATTATGAATGAAGCCATTGAGAAAGGATGCCTGCTTCCTTATAAGGGAGAGAGCTTTTTTGAGGGCGCGCTGGTAGAACCACTTTCCTGCGTCATCGCAGGCTTCAAGGCCAACTTCCATTTAAGAGACCGGAATGAATACGATCACACCATGGGTATCAGAGAAGGGGGCGCCATGGCCATTTTAGGCGGTACTGGTCCTATGGGTTCTCTTGCCATTGACTATGCCATCCATGGGGAAAAGAAACCTTCTGTGCTGGTAGTGACTGGAAGCACCCCGGCCCGTCTGGAGCGAAGCAAAGAACTGTACTCCAAAGAAGAGGCGAAAACTCACGGGGTAGAACTTCACTATGTGCTGACGCCAAAGGGCAGCGATTTTGTAGAAGAATTAAAACAGCTTACCCCTGGTCAGCAGGGATTTGACGATATCTTCCTGATGGTAGCCCAGGAAACTATGGTGACTCAGGCAGAAGCTCTTTTGGCTGGAGACGGCTGTCTGAACTTTTTTGCCGGCCCGGCCGATTCCAAATTTTCTGCCCGAATGAATTTCTATAATCTTCACTATAATGCCACTCACTTTGTGGGAACCAGCGGAAGCAATACCCAGGACATGAAAGACGCCATTGTCTGTATTGAACAAAAAGTAGTGAATTTGTCCAAAATCGCCACTCACATTTTAGGATTGAACGATGTATGCGATTCTATTTTGAAAATTCCGGAACTTCCCGGCGGCAAGAAGATCGTCTACTCCCAGAAGAATTTCCCAATCACTGACGTACAGCAGTTTTCCGAAGAGAATTCCATGGCTGCTGTTTTAAAAGGGATGGTTGAGAAAAATCATGGTCTCTGGAGCCCGGAAGCGGAAGCCTACTTCCTGGAGCACTGTCCAGATATCTAAATAGAATTTTTTAGAAAAATTTTAGAAATATACCACTTGATTTCTCTTAGAACAAGTGGTATATTTAGTTTAAAATTAAACTTTATAGCAAAGTAAGTTTATGACAAGGTGAACACAATGGACTGGATGATCGAGGGACTTTTACAGGGAACTCAATTTCAAACATTATATAACCGTAAAATCGAAGCATTGCGCCAAGAGTATCATCTGCGTAAAATTGATATTGATATTCTGTATTTTCTCTATAAATCTGGGGAACACAACACGTCAAAAGATATCAGCAGTCTTAATTTATTCAACAAAGGACATATTTCCCAATCAGTAGACCGCATGGCAAAGCAAAAACTGATCTATACCGTACAAGATGCAGAGGATCGCCGCTGCATGCATCTTATGCTGACAGATACGGCGGCCGAGATCATAGCGCAAGTCACAGAATTAAGAAAACAAATGTACAATATTATCTTGAAAGGCGTAACGGAAGAAGAACGGGAAGTTTTACTTCAGGTGTCTCAAAAAGTCAACCGCAATATCCGCAACGCCCTGTGCAGCTCTAAGCTGCCCCAATAAAAATATCATCTGGGGAATCATGTTTTTTGATTATATAGTTTAAATTTAAACAATCTAAAATTTTAGGAGGAATACTATATGAGAAACGAAAATGAATTGATGGATTATGCCATAAAACAAGAGGCTGTCTGCCGGAAAAATGACAGTATTTCAGATACATTATTTGAAGAATACGGTGTAAACCGGGGACTGCGTGACATGAATGGAAAAGGCGTGCTGACAGGGCTTACCACCATTTCTAAGATTGTCTCTTTTCAGGATGTGGACGGAGTCAAAACCCCCTGCGACGGTCAGTTGTGGTATCGTGGCTACAATGTGCAGAACCTGGTAAAGCGAATGGGGGACGATGGTTTCGGCTTTGAACGGACTGCTTATCTCCTTCTGTTTGGAGAAATGCCCACAGAAGAAGAACTGGCAGATTTCTGCAAAATTATGGCTCAGTGCCGGACCCTTCCCACCAATTTTACCAGAGACGTTATTATGAAGGCTCCCACTAAGGATATTATGAACTCTATGACCCGCAGCATTTTAACTCTGGCTTCCTATGACAGCCAGCTTAATTCCCCAGAAGTAGTCAGAAACAGTCTGCGGCAATGTATCGAGTTAATCAGTATTTTCCCTATGCTGGCAGTCTATGGATATCACGCTTACAATCACTACGAAAATGATGACAGTATGTACATACATCGTCCGGAACCAGAGCTTTCCACAGCAGAAAATCTTCTGATGATGCTGCGTCCTGACAGAAATTACAGTAAACTGGAAGCAAAAGTTCTGGATGTAGCTCTTCTGCTGCACATGGAACATGGCGGCGGCAACAATTCCACTTTTACCACAAGGGTGGTAACCTCCTCCGGTTCCGACACGTATTCTTCTATTGCGGCAGCCATGTCTTCTCTAAAAGGTCCCAAACATGGCGGCGCCAATATTAAAGTAATGGAAATGATGGAAAATATCCGTGAAAATATTCACGATGTTCACGACAAAGAAGAAATATCCGCCTATTTAGGTAAAATGCTGGAAGGAGAAGTTTTTGACAAGAAGGGATTGATCTATGGTATGGGCCATGCTGTCTATTCCCTGTCAGATCCAAGAGAACGGGTATTTAAAAAATATGTGGAAAAATTAGCTGTGGCAAAAGAACGGGAAGAAGATATGCTGCTCTACAACAGCATTGAAGAACTGGCTCCGAAACTGATTGCACAGAAACGGCATATTTTCAAAGGCGTCAGCCCTAATGTAGACTTTTACAGCGGCTTTGTCTATGACATGTTGGGAATCCCCCAGGAATTGTATACTTCTATTTTCGCAATTGCCAGAATTGTAGGATGGAGCGCCCACCGCATGGAAGAATTGATCGGCATGAATAAGATTATCCGTCCGGCATACATGAGCGTAATGGAAGAAAAAGAATAATTTAAAACGCAGGCTGTCTTCTGTACCAGAAAGCAGCCTGTATGACTTTACGCCATCTTCTTTTATCCTCTTTTCTCTACCTCTCCTGATGTACATACATCCTTGTCATCTCCTCTTCCCCTTCTCCCTGCACCATACACAAGAACTCCCATTGATATCTCTCATAAAAGGAAGTATGATCTGTCACCAGATAGAGAGTATCTATCCCCTTTTCCTTCATATCTCTACAGACAAATGACAGCATCTCCCCGGCAATCCCCTGACAGCGGCAGTCTTCTTCCACATATACCCCGCAGACATTGGGGGCAAGATCCTTTCTGTCATGGAAATCATTCTCTATCACGCCAAGCCCTGCAATAATCTTATCTCCTTCCAACACCAGATACCATTGAGGAACAGCATTTCCCTTCTGCTCCCCATAGGCCGCGTTGTCCAGACATTCTTCCATACTTTCCTGATAAGCCTCCAGGGGAATCTTCCACTTTTCATGGAACCACTGAGCGGCGGCATTCTTCCATTCAGGATGTTTCTGGATTTTGATGATTCTGTGATCGTTCATGATAGGCCTCCTTTAAAGCAAAAATCAAGAGCGGAACATTCGTTGGAATGTGCCACTCTCTACAAAAGTTTTCACTTTTCAATTATGCTGCTTATTATATATTTTTTTCAGAAGATTGTCAATTACTCTTATCTGATCTTAAATTTCACAACATCATTTCCAGAAATAAAATGCAGCAGCAGCTCGTCTGCGGAAGCATGTACTGTTTCCGGAACTTCAAATGCAATCTCTCCGCTCTGGGAAGACAGGGGATTGATGGTGGCATCATGCAGCTCGTTGCTATATCCCAACAAATTCGTTGCGCTGAACTCATATCCATCTCCAAAAAATATTTTTGCCTGAACGTCCTCTCCCATTACAAAACTTGGAAGAAAACGATCCGCTTCTTTTCCATTATTTGCAGCTGTTATAAACACCTGAACAAATCTGTCCCCTTCTTCACTTGGCGAAAAAGAACCATAGTCTGCTGCAATGCTCTCAACAATCTGCATATTTGTCACAGTAACTTCCCAGTCTCTTAAAGGTGCGCTTTCCCCTATATTGTATATTTTTTCTTCCTCTTGTTTTTCCTCTTCCTTGTTCTCAGCTTCTGGAGATTCCTCCTTAGCATCCTCTCCCTCAGCCTTCTGCTCGTCTTCCTTTGTCTCTTCTTCCTTCTTTTCGTCTGAGTCTTCTGTCTTTTCTGCAGACTTCTCTGTGTTCTTTGAAGTGCCTGAAGTATTCGCATTTTTTGTTCCACAAGCCGCTAGAAAAAAGCACATCAGTAATCCCATTAAAATAAAACTTTTCTTTTTCATAAACTTACCTCTCCTTTGTTTTAATGGTAACATTATACGACATGTCTCTGCAAAAGTCACTAACAATTTCGCCTAACTTAGATTTAAAAAGCCAAACGATTATTCCATCAAATCTGTCAATGTGATTCCATCAAAATATGCATTGGTAAGTTTATAAAATTCCGACCACATAGGAAGCGTTTTACAAGTTTCTGCACGCTGGCAGGTATTTACCTCACAGTTCAGACAGGCCACCGGAGCAAGACCGCCTTCTGTCAGACGCAGAATATCCCCTACGCGGTATCTGTCTGGCTCATTGGTCAGGCGGTACCCGCCGCCTTTGCCCTGAAGTCCTTCGATCAATTTGTTTTTTGTTAAGACAGGGAGAATCCGTTCCAGATATTTCAAAGAGATATTCTGCCTTTTCGCCACTTCTTTCATGGGAATAAATCCATTCCCATAATTTTCCGCTAAATCAATCATCACCCGAAGGGCATATCTTCCCTTTGTTGAAATCATCATAGCCGTCACCCTGCAAAGAGCGGCGTAGACAAATATCTGTCTCCTGTGTCAGGCAGCAGCACAACAATGGTTTTCCCTTCATTTTCCGGACGTTTGGCAAGGGCTATGGCGGCAGAAACAGCGGCCCCGGAAGAAATACCCACAAGAATCCCTTCCTTTTTCCCTATCAGTTTTCCTGCTGCAAAGGCGTCTTCATCTGAAACAGGAAGGATCTCGTCATAGACCTCTGTATTCAAGACCTCTGGAACAAAGCCGGCGCCAATGCCCTGAATCTTGTGAGGTCCCGGCAGGCCGGCAGAGAGCACAGCAGAAGCGGCAGGCTCAACTGCTGCTATTTTAACAGCTGGATTCTTTGACTTTAAGTATTCGCCGACGCCCGTTATCGTTCCGCCGGTTCCTACGCCTGCAACAAAAATATCCACGTTCCCCTCTGTGTCCTCATAAATTTCAGGACCTGTATTTTCCCTGTGTGCCCTGGGGTTGGCAGGATTGACAAACTGTCCGGGAATAAAACTGTCAGGAATTTCTTTCGTCAGTTCTTCTGCTTTTTCAATGGCTCCTTTCATGCCTTTGGCGCCTTCTGTAAGCACCAATTCAGCCCCATACGCCTTCATAATCTGGCGGCGTTCCACCGACATGGTCTCCGGCATTACAATGATGATCCTATAGCCTCTTGCAGCCGCCACTGCTGCAAGGCCAATTCCTGTATTGCCAGAAGTAGGCTCGATAATGACAGAGCCGGATCTCAATTTTCCAGTCTCTTCTGCCTGATCAATCATTGCCTTTGCCACCCGGTCTTTTACGGAACCTGCTGGATTAAAATATTCCAGCTTTGCAAGAATTTTTGCTTTCAAATGATATTCTTTCTCAATATTGGTTAATTCCAAAAGAGGTGTTCTTCCAATCAACTGATCTGCAGACGTATAAATATTTGACATAACAATACCTCCATCTATTTTTTAGTTTTGTCATTCGGCCAAGATATAAAAATACAAGAACTCAAGATTTTACTGCATCGAAACCATTTTCCAGGTCCGCGATAATATCATCCACATGCTCTATGCCGATAGAAAGTCGAATGGTATTAGGTTTAATTCCCTGATCTTCCAGTTCCTCTTCTGTCAGCTGGCTGTGAGTCGTGGTGGCAGGATGAATAACCAGGCTTTTTGCATCGGCGACATTTGCAAGCAGCGAGAAAATCTTAAGATGATCAATAAACTTATGAGCTTCCTCTATCCCGCCTTTGATCTCAAAGGTAAAAATAGAACCGCCGCCATTGGGGAAATACCGCTGGTATAAATCGTGGTCCGGATGACTGGAAAGAGAGGGATGATTCACTTTCTCCACCTGTGGATGATCTGCCAGAAATTCCACCACTTTCTTCGTGTTCTCTGCATGACGTTCCAACCGCAGAGAAAGGGTTTCTATCCCCTGTAGAAGTAAAAATGCTGCAAAAGGAGAAATCGCTGCTCCTGTGTCGCGAAGCAAAATCGCACGAATATACGTTACAAAAGCTGCCGGGCCTGCCGCTTCTGCAAATGAAATACCATGATAACTGGGATTGGGTTTTGCAATAGCTGGGTACTTGCCGGAAACAGCCCAGTCGAATTTGCCGGAATCAACGATAATGCCTCCCAAGGTCGTACCGTGGCCGCCTAAAAACTTGGTGGCGGAATGCACCACAATATCTGCTCCATGTTCTATGGGCCGAATCAGATAGGGCGTGCCAAAGGTATTATCTACCACCAAAGGCAGGCCATGCTTATGGGCAAGTTCTGCCAAAGCGTCCATATCAGGAATATCGCTGTTAGGATTGCCCAATGTTTCTATATAGATCGCCCTGGTGTTGTCTAAAATTGCATCTTCCACCTGAGCAAGATCATGTATGTCTACAAAAGTTGCTGTAATGCCGAAGGCTGGAAGGGTATGAGCCAGCAGATTATAGCTTCCGCCATAAATTGTCTTCTGTGCGACAAAATGACCGCCATTCTGACCCAGAGCCTCCAGGGTATAAGTAATTGCCGCTGCGCCGGAAGCGAGAGCCAGAGCTGCCCTGCCGCCTTCTAAAGCTGCTGCGCGCTGTTCTAACACATCTTGGGTAGAATTTGTCAGCCTTCCGTAAATATTCCCAGCGTCCGTAAGATTAAAACGGGCGGCTGCATGGGCAGAGTTTTTGAACACATAAGAAGTAGTTGCATAAATGGGAACTGCACGGGCATCGCTTGCCGGGTCTGGATCTTCCTGTCCCACATGGAGCTGTAAGGTTTCAAATTTGTAATCAGGCATAACACTCTTTCCTTTCTATACGATTCCGCAGATAACATAAAACATTTCTTTATTACCTACTGTTTAAGTTGGTATTATTGTAGAGCTCATTTTTTATTTTGTCAATAGAAAGCAGTGGTTTTTTCCTGAAACAAATTTTAAGAAAACTATTGACACATCCATCTGATAGTGGTATAGTTTATGAAAATTTAATACTCTAAACCATTGAAGCGGAGATAACGGCAATGATGCCTTTACAGAGAGCCTGGGATGCTGAGAACCAGGTGAGAAACAAATTGTCAAATGGACCGTTGAGGGCGCAGTCAAATGTGATTTTCACAGAGTATTCTGCGACGCTGAAGGCAAGCGTATAAATGCCGAGGATATGTTGGTATCCTGCTAAGCGCACGGGTCATACCGTGAATCAAGGTGGCACCGCGGATCGTACCGTACTGCATCAGTACTTGTTTCGTCCTTGACAGAGAGGATATTTCTGTCAAGGGCGTTTTTTTATTCTATAGGAAAGATCTTGCCACGCAAAATTTCACAGAACGGCAATCAATCTATTTGAGGAGGCAGACATCATGTTACTGACAAAACGATGGCGTCTGGAAAGACGCAGAACATCCACTTACCATACAAAGCACTTTAAATTTAACACAATCTAAACTGAAGTATTATGGAGGTATTCATCATGAAAAACGAAAAAATCCCTTATAAAATCTATCTGAATGAAAACGAGATGCCAAAGACATGGTATAACCTGCGTGCTGATATGAAACAGAAACCGGCGCCTCTCTTAAATCCCGGTACTCATCAGCCTATGAAAGCAGAAGAACTGACAGGCGTCTTCTGTGAAGAATTAGTGGCCCAGGAACTGGATAACGACACTCCCTTTTTTGAAATTCCAGAAGAAATCCGCAATTTTTATAAAATGTTCCGTCCGTCCCCACTAGTACGGGCTTACTGCCTGGAGGAAAAATTAGGTACGCCTGCAAAAATCTATTACAAATTTGAGGGCAATAATACCAGCGGCAGCCATAAATTAAACTCTGCCATCGCCCAGGCATATTACGCAAAAAAGCAGGGCTTAAAAGGGGTAACCACTGAAACTGGAGCCGGTCAATGGGGTACTGCTCTTTCTATGGCATGTTCCTATTTCGATCTTGACTGCAAAGTATATATGGTCAAATGTTCTTATGAGCAAAAACCCTTCCGTCGCGAGGTAATGCGCACTTATGGCGCCTCCGTTACCCCATCGCCCTCTACGGAGACTGAAGTAGGCAAAAAAATTCTTGCCGAACATCCCGATACTACCGGCAGTCTGGGCTGCGCTATCTCTGAGGCAGTGGAAAAAGCTGTATCCACAGATGGCTATCGCTATGTGTTAGGCAGTGTGCTGAATCAAGTACTTCTTCATCAATCCATCATCGGTTTGGAAACCAAAACTGCCCTGGATAAATATCATGTGGAACCTGATATTATCATCGGCTGTGCCGGAGGCGGTTCTAATTTAGGAGGTTTGATTGCGCCTTTTATGGGTGAAAAGCTCCGGGGAGAAGCAGACTACCGCATAATCGCTGTAGAGCCGGCTTCCTGTCCCAGCTTCACCCGCGGCGTGTATGCTTACGATTTCTGCGATACGGGAATGGTCTGCCCTCTTTCTAAAATGTACACATTGGGCAGCGATTTCATTCCTTCTGCCAACCACGCCGGAGGCCTGCGCTACCACGGTATGAGTTCCACCTTGTCCGAACTGTATCATCAAGGATTGATGGAAGCAGTCAGCGTAAAGCAGACCGAGGTATTTGAGGCTGCAGAATATTTTGCAAGAATAGAAGGTATCCTGCCTGCGCCAGAAAGTTCCCACGCAATCCGTATTGCAATTGACGAAGCAGTCAAATGCAAAGAAACCGGAGAAGAGAAAACCATTGTATTCGGCCTCACTGGCACTGGATATTTTGATATGATGGCTTATGAAAGATTTCATGAAGGAGAAATGAATGATTCTATCCCCACAGATGAAGAACTAGCGATTTATCGGAATAAACTGCCACAGGTTGAATAACCCTCCGGTTGTGACAAAATCAACGGCAACCTGCCAAATCTTTCCCAGGAATGCCTTTGCACCATTTCAAATGGCTGAAAACAGATTAAACTGTTTTCAGCCATTAAAGTACCAGCCACTCAGATACACAATCAATTTATCTGAATTGTTTTTCACTTTGCATCTTCTTTATTGCTTTGAAAAAGATCTGCGCATATGATTTTTTAATATATCCATTTGCCAAATGCAACATTATTTTTATGTTCCTCAAAACCATGCTTTTTATAAAATTCATATGCCGGCACGTTTTTTTCCGTTAATAAAAATATTGCCCCAATCCCATGCTCTTTGAGATATTTTTCCACAGCGTTGATAAATTTTCCGCCTATCCCCTGTCCTTGAAGCTGAGTTTTGACACATAGCTCGTCAATATAATATTCTGTGGCCGAATACCAATGTCTAATATGCCCCATTGCAAGGGCCGCTAATTTATCACCATCAAAATATGCTAATGTTAAGGAATTCTTATTTCCAATTAGATCAACAATATAGCATTCCAACTGTTCCTCATCACTCCAGTCATCATTCCAAGGTTCTTTTGTAAATACCTCTCTAAAAAAATTTTTTATTTCCTTTTTGTCTGATATATTTAATTTTACCAATTCCATAATTGAAATATCTCCTACAAATTTATTTGTCCGTCAAAGTTTAACTGATACATTCGAAATATCACCGGAAAATTCTTGGACTACCGCTGTTCCTTATAAGAATAACAATATTTCATGCCAATTTGTTTCATAACAGCCCCGCTTCTGGGATTATTTTTGTCATGTGTCGCTGTAATATAAGTAATCCTTTCTTCCCTTAGTAATTCGATAACAGCATTGCCTGCCTCACTGGCAATCCCCTGATGCCAGTATTCTTTGGGAAGTGCATATCCAAAATCATGACTGTCATCATCTTCCGCATGTACATGGCCGATAGGATAATCATCGTCTTTTAAGCAGATTGCAGAACAATAAATTTTCTCAATATCAGTCTATTTGTCTCAACCTTTACATGATCCATTTATTACTCAATGATTGCAGCCACATAGCCTAAATCAACAATCCTACAAGGAAAATGTTATTTTATTAAATGACATCTCATACGCAATTATTTCTTTCACCAACGCTTCCTCATAAAATCAAAATATGACAATTCAACATTTATCATTATTTGTAAAACTCAAAAGCACGTTTCAGGCGTTTCTTTGACCTTTCTGCCTGTTCTAATGCTTTTGACCGTCCTACTTCGCCTGCACCTGTTCCCTTCCCTGCCACAATCTGCTGATGAAAAATATTAGATAATTCCTCTTTACTCCCGGAAATCGTCTGTTCCAGTTCTGCAACTTCTTTTTGCCGCTCCTGCTTTTCAAAGTCGAGCACCAACAAATGCTTATTATGCGTACCTAACGGTTTCCACTGTACGTCATAACGTTCCATGACTTTTGAAAGTTCCTGCTTCTCCACCTCAATCCATTCGTTCCATTCCGTCATTCCCCTTGTACCGGCTTTGTAGCCCTGTTCTGATAATACACCTTTGATCTTTTCAAGATTAGTTGACACATTTTCCTCAAGGATTTTGCATCCTATGCTGCTTCTTTCAGGGAATCATAGTATCGCTGTCGTTTTATCATGGAAAGAAAAACCTCCATTAGAGGAGCAGATCCTCCGGTTATTCCAATAGCTAAAGACTAGTGTACCAGCTTCCCCTGTCTCTGTGTATGATTGCTCCGCGGATGCCAAGATACACTTTTACCGTATTTTCCAGTGTTTGTACACATAATGGTGCTTTCATGTTTGTGTCCATTGCCAGACCGATTACGCCTTTTATACCATATCATATTGCCTTTTTCCCTACTTGTTTCAGCAATATATGTTATTGTTTTGTCTGCTGACAAGCCACATTGCGCATAAATTTGCCCATAATGTATACAAGGAATACCATACTCTATAAAATCTTTCTTCTGAAAACTACCGCCCCTTGATATCGTTGCAATATCTCCTAACTTCTTTTACTCTACTCCATTTGGGCAAAATTCATTTATCAATTTCTCAAATTTAGTCATCTTGTTCTCCTCCTTGCCCAAGGTTCACTGAAACACTAATGTTTTTTACTGTAGAAACAGTAGTTACTGTTAAAGGATAGATAACGAAATCCCATGGGATTAGCTTCAATAAATACGGTATATTTTCCGTCCGAATTACTTCATATCGCACTCGATTGACAAAAATCACATATTTAATTTGTTCCCGGAACTGATAAATGTATTCCAAAAGCTTTTTATCCCTACTAAGTCTGTATTCCTTAAATTTTTCCTGCTCGCGCATATCCCCTTGTGCCATTCCATTAATCCAATCGCAATACACATTTTCACACATGGATAAAGCAAACTCAGGATATTCTATCATAAAAACACCAATTTCTTTCGCACCATTATACTTCCTATAACTCTCCATATGATGTTCCCAGTTATTTTTAAAGGATGCAATTAAAAACTCATGCGAATGAAGCGGATTCTTAAAAACCCATAATTTAGAACGAACTTCATTAAAACTCGGCATTTGATTCCATTCATCTTCAATTTGTTTAGTTTCAGTTTCAACCCTATGCTTGAACTCGCTTTCTTTCTTTGCATGATTTGAACCTTTCCTTGTTTCCGATGATGATGTTACTTGAAAGTGTTCTATAAAGCCATTTGTAAAAACTAAATCCGGAAAATTACTTAGCTTTTGGTTTGGCTCTGCTTTTCTCAAAATTTGTTCGAATTCGTTTCTATCTGCTTCCAACAAACCAAAGTAATTTTTATGGCAGTTACTATTTATATACCATATTTGTTCTTTCGCAAACTCATCATCTCTGATTTCCATATATGTTTTTCCCGTAAACGGATGCTTAATCAGCACTCCATCTTTGGTAAATGTTGCATCCTTTATTCGTTCTAAGCATTGCTGCTCTTTTTCGCCTCTCATGTTACATTTTCTCCTACTATAAAATCGGTAATCAGTGGCAATCAGTGCTTGAAACATGAGCCACCATGCCCCATAAAAATTGCCGTTTTATTGGCTTTAACTACCTCAAGATATTGCTCGTTCATATGCTTATCTCAATTTCTGCAATGTTTTTAGCAATTTCATCCCGAAATATCTGTTCTCTCGCTACAATCTGTTCAATCTCGGCATTTAATACCTTAATATCTATTTTCTCTCTTGTATCTTCCTGTTCCACATAAGAGGAGACCGAAAGATTGTAATCATTTTCAGCAGTCCTGTCATTTGCAACAACTGCTGCATAGTACTCTTTATCTTTCCTCGTCTTACAAGCAGCAAGAATATCCTCTATATTTTCACTTGTAGTTTGTTATTTGTAGCCTTTACACACTCCTTTGATGCGTCAATAAACAATGTGCTACTTTCTAATTTGCTTTTTTCAGAACCATAATACAGGTTACAATGTTTGTATCGAAAACAAATTTCCCGGCAACCGAATAATGCACTCTACATAGTTGTTATCTATCAAATATTTTCGAATTTTCTGCTCTGCCCCGATACATGACACCCGGAAAACATACAATAGCTACTACACCATTTGTTGCAAGCCATGATAATAAGTGCATAATATATGCAAGATCATCCTTCGACTTTGACACAAGCACATCTGCGAGGGAAAATCTTTCATCATTGATAAGGATATGATTATCGTTTCCCTCCCACTTAATCGAATACGCAAATTAGACACAATCGCCCCAAAAGGCTCATCATCCCAATGCAGAAGCTCTATCAATGATCCCCGTGTCCAATGTTAAACTTTCCATATCCAATATCATGCAAGAACACAAAGATTATATGGAGTAATATTGATTTCCTGTCCGAAAAATCCCTGCCGAACATTCTCTTTTCCCAAAATCTTTGCAAATTTAAGAAGCAGCGATCCACTGCCACATGCCGGATCGAGCATACACTTTATTTACATTTTTCTTTCCAAGCACTGTAATTTTTGTCAGAAGTTCAGATACTTCCTGTGGAGTATAATACTCTCCACCACTCTTCCTGGCATTAGATGCATCATACCCATTAAATATTCATAAGCATCACCAAATGCATCAATGGTATTGTCTTGATAATCGCCCAATTTCATTTCAGCAACGCCATTCAAGCGTTTTACCAGTTTCGCATTTCTCTTTTTTACTGTTCTACCAAAATTCTTCTCTTGCAGGCTCTACATCACTGTCAGAAAGATTAGCATAATCAAAATCGGCATTTCCCGCTTCAATCTCTCCTGCGTTTATATATCTAATAAAATTTTCAGATATATATCTGTAAAACAGCATACCTAACACATACTGTTTGAAATCCCGGCCATCTACGTTTCCTCTAAGTTTATTCGCTATCTTCCATATGGTACGATGAAGCTCTTCTCTCTTATTCCTTCTTGTTATCAATCATCAGACAATCTCTTTGCATAAATTTCCAAATTAATTCTACTATAAAATATCCAAATTGTCATTTGGATTCGTCATAAATTTTGTGTAAACTTATAAATGGGACAGATACCCTCTGCCCCATTCCACCTCTTATAATATGTATATAATTTCTTCTCGCACAACCTCCTCTGCCCTTGCCCGAATGTTATTCATTCTCCGAACCCAAAACATCTGTTACTGTACCTTTAATTATTCTGTCACTCTCCCCTGCTTCGCCATTTGCCCTATAAGCAAATCAAATTTTTCCTTTGCCTATTCCTATATCATAAACAGATATTTCTTTAGTTCACCAGATAGTAACAAACCTGAATAAATGCCTTTCCTATGGTTTTTCAAATAAAATTTCCGCATCAAACCAAATTTCCTTAACTCTCCTTCTGGCTCCGGGTTGGGTATTAAGCGAGCATCGGATTGTGACCGCCACAATTCCAAGAATAAATCTTTGAGGAAAAACATGAATATAAAATAGTATGCTATAATCTATGTGTTACTCACCGATACCCGCAACAGGAAGGAAGTGTTCACATGGAGTTATTTGCATCCTTTTTATCGCCGTTGTAGCTGGTGTGGCTTGCCACTACATCATCAAATGGTTAGACGGTGACGACAAGAGCAACAAATAGCCTAGTGGGCGCTTTGTCACTATAAAAGTAAAGAAGAATCCCCGAACTGTGCTGCAACACGGTTCGGAGATTTCCTTCTTTGTTCACATGGAACTTTTGCATCTCTTTTGCCTAATGGCATTATAGCATATGCAAATTTTAATTGCAAGATACGCTTTTATATATAATAAAAATTTCTCCTTATCTGATATCAATCAAGAATGAAACTCCGTAATGAACATTTGGAGCGGCAATTTAAGAAAAATCAGAGTGTCAGCGAATAAAAATAGAGCCATTTTAGAGCCACAAGCCATTTTCAATGAAATTCCGGCAAGTTGCTTTTCCTTTTGTTCGCTATTATTTTTAGGCATTAAGAAACCGCAACCCCTTGATTTCTCAAAGGATTGCGGTGCTTATTTTACTTATTTGGCTATAATCTAAAGATTACTCGATGATAGTAGCCACACGACCTGAACCAACTGT